>CANNNN010000022.1 GCA_947506075.1 Methylococcaceae bacterium | reverse complement strand
TCCGCAAGCAGCTGTGCTTAAATCAATGGCTGGTGTTTGGCGGTTCCTGGGGCGGGGCGCTGGCCTTGCTGTATGCCCAGCAGCATAAAGACCAGGTTTTGGGCCTGATTATACGTGCGGTGTTTTTGGCGCGGCAGACGGATATGGACTGGTTTACCGGAAATGGCGCGGGCAAGATTTATCCGGAGCAATGGCGCAGGTTGCTTGAAAGCCTTCCGGAACAGCTACGCGGTAATCCGGTGCAGGGACTCTGGGAGCAGTTAACCGGAAAAGACGAAGTCGCAAAAAGGCGGGCTGCCAAAGAATGGACGTCCTGGGGCGGACAGGTCGCCTTGGGCAGCGCTTATCAGCCGAGTCCGAAAGGCGAGCATGTGACGGAGCTTATGGTCAAACAGGTGCGCATGGAATTGCATTATGCGATGCGGCATTATTTTATCGGGGAAAACCAGATTCTGGATAATTGTAGCGTTCTGGAAAATATTCCAACGGTCATTATCCATGGACGCCTGGATTTTGTCTGTCCGATCGAAGCCGGTTTCTGTCTGCATAAAGCCTTGCCTAAGGCCGACTATAGCGTATTGCCGACTGCCGGTCATATTGCACAGGGCAAAGATATGATTAATGCGCTGCTGACGGCAACCGACCGTTTTGCAGAACAACAAAAAACGGCCTGAATTTTGTATTCAACTGCCCCATCAAGGCGTAAATGCTTTATCATTGGCGGTTAGAAAGAAAGAACACGGATGATACTGATAAGACGGATTCAAAGGACTTTAAAAAATCGCAACCAAGTTTTTCATACACCTTGATAAAAGTGTTAATAATTTTTTATGAAAAACTTGAATTTATCTGTGCTTATCAGTCAAATCCGTGTCATCCGCGTTCCATTTGGATAGTTACGATAAATGAAATTAGATGATCAAAAGCTCCGCGAATTGGGCTTGGCTGTTATTCAGGTCGAAACACAGGCGATTGCGGCCTTAGCCGAGCAGATTAATGATAATTTTGTGGCCGCCTGTACGTTAATGTTTAACTGCAAAGGACGTGTCGTAGTGACCGGCATGGGTAAATCAGGACATATTGCCGGTAAAATTGCCGCGACCTTGGCCAGCACCGGAACGCCGGCTTTTTTTGTACATTCGGGCGAGGCCAGCCATGGCGATCTGGGCATGATTACCCGGCAGGACGTGGTGCTGGCCTTATCCAATTCCGGGGAAACCGGGGAAGTGTTAACGATACTGCCGATTATCAAACGGCTGGGCGTGCCGTTAATCGCCCTGACCGGCAATCCCTCCTCCACGCTGGCCCAGTTTGCCACCACCCATATCAATGTGGCTGTTGAGCAGGAAGCCTGCTCGCTGGGCCTTGCGCCGACTTCGAGTACCACGGCGGCCCTGGTGATGGGCGATGCGCTGGCGGTATCGTTGCTTGAGGCGCGGGGCTTTACCCGCGATGATTTTGCGATGTCTCATCCCGGCGGCAGTCTGGGAAAGCGTCTGCTGTTGATGGTCGGCGATCTTATGCATGCGGGTCAGCAAGTGCCCAGCGTTCCAGAGTCTGCATTGATCAGCGCTGCGTTGCTGGAGATGACCGAGAAAAAGCTTGGCATGACAGCGATAGTCGATGCACAGCTGCGCGTGATTGGTATTTTTACCGATGGCGATTTGCGGCGGATGCTGGGCAAAAATCTGGATATACACAAGACCGCGATCACTGAGGTTATGACTCCGAATTGCGCAGTCATAACTAAGGATATTCTGGCGGCTGAAGCGATGCAGATTATGGAGAAAAAGAAGATTAATGCGCTGCTTGTCGTTGATGACCAGCATAGAGCGATAGGCGCTTTGAATATGCATGATTTAATAACGGCGGGCATCGTATGATCGCGGATATGCAAAAGGTTCTGGAAAAAGCCAAAAAACTTAAATTGCTGATCCTGGACGTGGACGGCGTATTAACCGATGGCCGGCTGTTTTTCGATAACGACGGCAATGAATACAAGTCGTTTCATGCGCGGGACGGCCACGGTATTAAACTGTTACGGCAGACCGGTGTGGAAGTCGCGGTGATTTCCGGGCGTAAATCAAACTCTGTCGCACTGCGGATGAAAGCTTTGGGTATTGAGCATGTGTATCAGGGCCATGAAAATAAAATCGCCGCGTTTAATGAACTTATTGAACTTATAGGCATAAGCCCCGAACAGGCAGCGCACGTCGGTGATGATTTGCTGGATTTGCCGATTATGGTCAGAGTGGGCCTGGCGATTGCAGTCAATGATGCTAATTTCGCGGTTAAACAGCGCGCCGATTGGTGTACGACCTTGCCGGGCGGTCAGGGGGCGGTCAGGGAGGTCTGTGATTTTATCATGCAGGCCCAGGGACGCTTTGATGAAGTCCTGAATGCTTATCTGAAATGATCCGGCTAAAGGATAACTACAGCTATCTGTATCTGCTTATTCTCGCAGCAATGAGCTGGGGGCTGGTCAAATTGACCGGTTCGGATCAGTTTAATCGTATGGTTACTCCGGCGCATAGCCCGGATTATTTCAGCAAGGGCTACATGAAATGGGAAATGAATGAGCTTGGAATACCAAAAACCAAATTGATCGCAGATCAAATGATGCATTACAGCGATGACGAAACGATGCACCTGACTAAGCCGGTGATGTTTTTTTATAACGAGAAAACACCGCCGTGGATAATCACAGCAGAAACCGGAGTGATGTCTGCCGATGGCAAGGATTTGATGTTAAACGGCAAGGTTTATGTCGACAGGGCAGCATCGAAAGGGGCGCGCGAGCTTAAGATTCATACCACTAATTTAAAAGTAAAGCCGGAAATCAGTTATGCAGAAACCGATGCGTGGGCAGAGCTGATCAGCTTGCCAAACTGGACGACAGGCATAGGCATGAAATTGACTTTTGCGGAGCCGATTCATCTGGAATTGCTCTCTCATGTAAAGGGTAACTATGAAACAAAATAAAAGACTTCGTTATTACGCAGGCTGCTTGCTGGTATCTGCGCTTTATAGTGGGAGTGGTTACGCCCTGGAAAGTGACAGCGACCAGCCTATTGTTATCGATTCCAATACTGCGACGTATGATGATGCAAAAGCCATCAGCACCTATACCGGTAATGTGATCTCGATCCAGGGCAGTATTCGCGTAAACTCGGACAAGCTGGTGGTTTATTTTATAAACGGCGAAGCCGACAAAATGGTGTTTACCGGTAATCTGGCAAAATTCAAACAAACGCCCAAAGAAGGCGACCAGGATATAACCGGCGAAGCCTTGACGGGGGAGTTTTATCCTAAAAAGAATTTGCTGGTTTTGATTGATAAAGCCACCGTCTGGCAAGGCAGCGGCGTTTATTCCAGTGACTATATTGAATATGACCTGAAAACCTCGCTGGTAAAAGCGGGAGAAAACACATCTGCCAGCAAACGTGTCCATGTCATACTGCAGCCGAAAGAGAAAGGGCCAGCACCAGTTAAGGAGCAGTCGAGCACGAAGGGCAGTAGCAAATGAAGAGTATTGGAAATTGGGTGCTAAGCGACATTTTTTTCGTCTGTTGTCTTTCGTTTTCTGTCCGCTAACTATGACCAGACTAGCCGCAACACAATTGATTAAAAGCTACAATAAACGCAATGTGGTTAACGGCGTTTCCTTGCATGTTGATACCGGTGAAGTGGTCGGCTTGCTGGGGCCGAATGGCGCCGGAAAAACTACCAGTTTTTATATGATGGTGGGTCTGATCAAAGCCGAACAAGGTCAAATTACACTGGATAGCCAAGACATTACGCACCACCCTATGCATTTGAGGGCGTCACTCGGAATAGGCTATTTGCCTCAGGAGCCCTCGGTGTTTCGAAAGTTGAGTGTGGCGGATAATTTGCGTGCCGTCTTGCAAATTCGTAACGACTTAACGGAAGGGCAGGCGGAACTGGTCATTGAAGAATTATTGGAGGAGTTTCATATTGTTCATCTGCGCAATCAAATTGCGTTGGGTCTGTCGGGCGGTGAGCGTCGCCGCGTCGAAATTGCCCGGGCCTTGGCGACCAATCCTCAGTTTATACTACTGGATGAGCCTTTTGCCGGCGTTGATCCGATCTCGGTAGACGACATAAAAAAAATCATAGAACAGTTGAAAGATCGCGGCATTGGCATATTGATTACCGAACATAATGTCAGGGAAACGCTAGGCATTTGTGATCGAGCGTATATACTTAACGAAGGCCGAGTAATCGCTGAAGGCGGGGCGGAAGCTATCGTTGCCAACGAGGAAGTGCGTAAAGTTTATTTGGGCAATAATTTTAGTCTTTAGCCGTTACTTTAAATCTTGAACCTGACATGAAACAATCCCTAAATCTTAGACTCGGTCAGCAGCTATCGATGACGCCGCAATTGCAGCAGGCGATCAAGTTGTTGCAGATGTCGACCTTGGAGTTGCAGCAGGAAATTCAACAGGCGCTTGAGTCTAATATGATGCTGGAGGTTACGGAGGATGAAGGCAGCGTTCAGGAAGCCGAAATTAGCCCCGAGAAAAAAATTGATAATGCGGATTTGCTGACCAGTCAGGGATCACAAACCGATATGCCGGACGAGCTGCCGATAGACTCTTCCTGGGATGATGTTTATGAATACGCGATGGAGTCGGGCACCCATTCCGATGAGACGGTCGAGTTTGAAACGCAGCGCAGTAAATCCTCAACCTTGCTCGACCATTTGTTATGGCAAGTGGAACTGGCTTCGTTTTCAGAACGGGATCATGCCATTGCTCTGGCTATTATCGATTCAATCAATGCGGACGGCTATTTGTGCAGCAGTACCGAAGAGATTTATCAGGGCTTGTTAAGTCAGCTGGAGGATCTTGATTTTGACGAAGTTAACGCAGTACTGCACGGAGTGCAAAACTTTGATCCGGCCGGTGTCGCCGCGATCGATTTAAAAGATTGTCTGCGCTTACAACTGCTACAGTTGCCGGAAGCTACGCCGTATAAAGAAGAGGCGCTAACGCTGGTCATTCGATACCTGGATTTGCTGGCTACCCACGAGCAAACCAAACTGATGCGTAAATTGGGTGTGACAGAACAGCAATTGGACCAAGTCGTGGCGCTGATCAGAACCCTGGATCCCAAACCGGGCGCACAGATACAGGATTCCGATTCCGAATATGTGATCCCCGATGTCTACGTGGCTAAGTTAAACGATAAATGGCAGGTCAGCCTGAATCCCGATATTGCGCCAAAATTGCGCATCAATCCATTTTATTCGGGCCTGATAAAAAGAGCCGACAACAGTAAAGATAATGTCTGTATGAAAGATCATTTGCAGGAAGCGCGATGGTTTATCAAGAGTCTTCATAGCCGTAACGATACCTTATTACGTGTCGCCCGGTGCATTGTGGAAAAGCAGAGCGGATTTCTTGAGCATGGCTCTATCGCAATGAAGTCGATGGTATTAAGAGATATTGCCGAAGAACTGGAGTTGCACGAGTCGACCATATCCAGGGTCACTACACATAAATTTATGCATACCCCCAATGGCATCGTCGAATTTAAGTATTTTTTTTCCAGTCACGTTTCAACAGAAGAAGGAGGTGAGTGTTCATCCACGGCCATCAGAGCTTTCATTAAAGAGCTCATTAGCAATGAAAATCTGGCAAAACCGTTAAGTGATAGTAAAATAGCCGAGTTATTAAAAGAAAAGGGCATTAATGTTGCTAGAAGGACTATTGCCAAGTATCGTGAAGCGATGCTCATTTCCTCATCAAGTCAGCGAAAGCGTATTTTATAGTATTGCCCGGTACCCATAACAAATCAATCAAACTAATTATAAGGAATTTATCCCATGCAAGTTATCGTAACAGGCCATCATCTTGACGTAACCGACGCTTTAAAAGCGCACATCGACGCAAAATTTGAAAAATTAGCACGACATTTTGATAATGTTACCGAGGTGCACGTTATTTTAAGCGTGGAAAAGTTAATTCAAAAGGCTGAAGCAACACTACAAATGAGTGGCGCTAAACTTTTTGCCGAAGATCATCAGGAAGATATGTATGCAGCCATTGACGCGATGGTTGATAAGCTGGATCGTCAGATTACCAAGCATAAAGAAAAGACTGCACAACATAGATAAGGCAGGCCAAAGTTGACGGGCGAAAGGTCAAAAAAGCTTTTTTAGTCTTGTGATATTCGCCTTTCATCTGATTTTCTTATGAAACTATTAATTGTTAGCGGGCTTTCCGGTTCGGGTAAAAGTATCGCTCTGGATACGCTGGAGGATTGCGGTTATTTCTGTATCGATAACCTCCCCGTGACCTTGTTGGAAGATTTTATCAACCATGTCATGTTGGCTGATCAGCATACCTATGCCAAAACGGCGATAGGCATTGATGCCAGAAATCAGAGTGCAAGCCTAGCTAATTTTACCGAAAGCCTGGAGATGATTCGCGATAAACAGATTGATTGCGAAATCATTTATATGCAGGCTGAAGAGACTACCTTGTTGAAACGCTATAGTGAGACCCGTCGGCGGCATCCGTTGACGGATTTCAATGTGCCGTTAAGAGAAGCACTGGCAATAGAAAAGGAAATGTTGACCCCGGTTGCCAGGCATGCCAGTGTGGTCATTGATACGAGTCGAACGCATTATCACCAGTTGCGGGAACTAATCAGGGATCAGATCGGTGAGCGGGATGCGAGTCATATCTCCTTGCAGTTCCAATCCTTCGGCTTCAAACATGGCGTGCCTCTGGATGCGGATTTTGTCTTTGATGCCCGCAGTTTGCCGAATCCTTTTTGGATTCCGGAGTTACGAGGCTTAACAGGAAAAGATCAGCGGGTAATCGATTTTCTTTGCCGTCAGGAACTGGTTGCGGAGCTTTTTAATGATATTACCGGTTTTCTTGAACGCTGGATTCCCCGTTTTGAGGCTGAAGGTCGGAGTTATCTGACGGTAGCCATAGGCTGTACCGGTGGTCAGCATCGCTCGGTGTATCTGGTGGAGGCACTTGCCAGGCATTTTAAAGGCCCTTTATTCAATGTGATTTCCCGGCATCGGGAGTTACAATAGTTTTGTCAATACAATGAAGTATGTAGCTTGCGCTAGCGCTCAAGCTACATGTTTTACATCTGTTTTACTTCAACGATAGCGTTTCAGCACGGCCTACCATCTCAATGACCAGCTTGTCTTCTTTACTCAGCCAGCCTATCGCGCGTTGAACGTCATTTCTACTCAGACCTGATTCTGTCGTAACTTTATTGACACTGGACGGCCCGTTTTTGTCCAGATAGTGCCAGACTGTTCCAGCTGCATCGCTAATTGTATTAATCATAGTGCTTACCTTTAAGTTTGAATGGTTGTGTTAAAAAGTCTTAGATTGATGCTCAGGCAACACGATATTGAGTTCCAGTGTTTCCTGAGTGTCGTTTTGTTCAAAATTAACGGATATGGCATCTTGCCCTACGTTAATGTACTTGCGAATAACTTCGAGCAATTCTTTTTGCAATTGAGGAAGGTATGAGGGTTGATTTCTGGAACTGCGTTCGTGGGCAACCAGAATTTGCAGTCTTTCCTTGGCAAGTGATGCCGAACTGGCTTTAGATATTTTAAAATAATCCAGTAAGCTCATTATTTTCCCCCGAAAAACATCCCAAAAAGACCTTTTTTCTCATCAATGAATCGATGCGGCTTATCCTCACCCAAATAACGTGCAACGATGTCTGCATAGGCTTGGCCGGCATCACTTTTTTCGTCTAAAATAACCGGCATGCCGGAATTTGAAGCATTTAATACCGATTTCGATTCGGGAATAACGCCCAGTAAATGCAGCGATAAAATTTCCTGCACATCATCCACGCTCAACATCTCGCCTAATTTCACCCGATCCGGTGAGTAGCGTGACAGCAACAGGTACTCTTTGATCGGTTCTTCGTTTAGTTCGGCCCGGCGCGATTTGCTGGATAAAATGCCGAGCATACGGTCCGAGTCCCGTACCGACGAGACTTCAGGGTTGGTTACGATGAACGCGTCATCGGCAAAATACATCGCCAAATGTGCGCCTTTTTCGATACCGGCAGGTGAGTCGCAGACGATGTATTTGAAGTCCTTTTTTAGTTCATCCAGAATTTTGCCTACACCTTCCTGGCTCAGCGCGTCTTTATCCCGGGTTTGCGAAGCTGGAAGAATGTACAGCAAATTGCAATTTTTATCGCGTATCAGGGCCTGGTTAAGCGTTGCCTCACCATTAATGACATTAACGAAATCATAAACAACGCGACGCTCGCAACCCATAATTAAATCCAGATTACGCAAGCCCACGTCAAAATCAATGACCGCTGTTTTATGACCTTTTTTTGCAAGGCCCATGGCGATGGCGGCGCTGGTAGTTGTTTTACCAACACCACCTTTTCCCGATGTTACAACTATGACTCGTGCCACGCACTTTCCTCTCATGAATGATAAATTAAATGTCTTTAATAACTAAAGTATGGTCTTGTAAATAGATTTGAACAGGCTGATGTAGAACGGCACCGTTTAAATCTTCGCTGATCTTGTAATTTCCGGCAATCGAAATAAGCTCCGCCTGTAAATCGGAACAGAAAATACGCGCCTCGGTGTTGCCTTGCACACCGGCAAGCGCCCGGCCTCTTAGCGAGCCGTAAACATGAATATTGCCCTCGGCCAGAATTTCAGCTCCGGCGCTGACCTGAGCTAAAATGACCAGGTCGCCCGATGCATAAATGCGTTGGCCGGACCGGACCGGGTGGGTGATCATGAGGGTCGCTGGAGCAATAGCTGGTGCTACAGGTGCTGGATCAGGAGCTTGCTGAGCTTGCGATACCGAAGATGCCGTAACGTTATGGCTGGAATGGGCAGGAATTCCCAAGTCCAAGGCATGCTGAGTTTGTTTCTTCGTGCCGCCGCGTATTCCGATCGGCAATAAGTCCAGCTTGCGAATCAGTCGGGTAAGCCCTGTAATATCGATATCGAGGGCGTTTTTATTCAGCTCTTGCAAGTCCAGTAGCAGCGGAGAATTTTTGAAAAACTCAGGTGCTAGATGGATTTTTTCCTGTAACTGTTGCTCGATAGCAATAACATCATTGCCGACCAAAACCAAAACGGGCACAGAAAACGTGCTGCTTTTAAATTCCAGTATTTGCGAGTGATGAGCGTTCTGTTGAGAGTCTAATGACATCCGTTAAATCTGGTTAGCCAGGAATGATGCTGATTCTAACATTGCTGATCAAAAAAATCATATTTACAGTGTGGATCAGTCATTTTAAACCGCAGTCTAGCCACGAAAAGCAAGATAGCTACGAATAAAATTACGGGTCAATATGAGTGCTATTTCCCTGTTTATTGTGGTAATCATGGCGCGTATGATTTTTAGGGCAATGGCAGTCAGCTTGCAATCTGCAACGTAATCCTTTAACTTAAAGCGACATCCGTAAAGGCTAGGGGTGCTTTCCTGTTTTCATATTCATCGTGGAACGGGCAGGCTGAGAAAAACCCTTTGAACCTGACCCCGGTTAATACCGGCGTAGGAAAGCCCAGACTTCCCTGCGCCTTATTGTTTTGTTGTTGGAGATAAATATGAGCGCTGTTCTTAAAGAAGTTCCCGCTACTGTAGCCAGTAGTGTCAAGATTGATTCCTACCCCGCATCCGAAAAAATATATGTTCAAGGTAGTCGCCCCGACATACAAGTGCCTATGCGCAAGATTACCTTATCCGATACTCCCGTAAGTTTTGGTTCGGAACTGGGTGCCGAAAAAAATCCGCCACTTTATGTTTACGATACCTCCGGTGTGTATACCGATCCCAATGTCGACGTCGATCTAAAAAAAGGCTTAAGCGCGATTCGTTCTGCCTGGATAGCCGAGCGTAACGATACCGAAGAATTGTCCGGTCCGAGTTCTGAATTTGGACGTCAACGTCTTGAAGATCCGGCAACTGCTGAGCTGCGCTTTGAGCATATCCGCAAACCTCGCAAAGCCATTGCCGGAAAAAATGTCTCGCAAATGCATTATGCGAGACAAGGCATCATCACCCCGGAAATGGAATACATCGCGATACGCGAAAACCAGAAGATGGAAGAAATGCGCCATTTGTGGAAGGACCAGCATCCCGGCGATTCCTTCGGTGCAGCAATTCCGGATGCGATTACACCTGAGTTTGTTCGCGATGAAGTGGCCAGAGGTCGGGCGATTATCCCCTGCAACATCAATCATCCGGAACTGGAGCCGATGATTATCGGCCGCAATTTCCTGGTCAAGATCAATGGCAATCTGGGCAACTCGGCGGTGACTTCATCGATAGATGAAGAAGTTGAAAAAATGCTTTGGGGCATACGTTGGGGCGGCGATACCATCATGGATTTGTCCACCGGAAAAAACATCCACGAGACCCGTGAATGGATATTGCGCAACTCGCCGGTTCCTATCGGCACCGTGCCTATTTACCAAGCTCTGGAAAAAGTTAACGGCAAGGCCGAAGATCTGACCTGGGAAATCTTTCGCGATACCTTGATTGAGCAGGCTGAGCAGGGTGTGGATTATTTCACCATTCATGCCGGAGTGCGACTGCACCATGTGCCGTTGACGGCAAAGCGCATGACCGGCATCGTTTCGCGCGGCGGCTCAATCATGGCGAAATGGTGTCTGGCCCATCATACCGAAAGCTTCTTGTACACGCATTTTGAAGACATCTGCGAAATCATGAAAGCCTATGACGTGTCCTTTTCGTTGGGCGACGGTCTGCGTCCCGGTTCAATTTATGACGCGAATGACGAGGCGCAATTTGGCGAACTGGAAACCCTGGGCGAGCTGACCAAAATCGCCTGGGAACATGATGTGCAAACCATGATAGAAGGTCCGGGCCATGTGCCGTTGCATATGATCAAGATCAACATGGAAAAGCAGCTGGAAGTTTGCGGCGAAGCACCGTTCTATACCTTGGGACCGCTGACCACCGACATAGCGCCAGGATACGACCATATTACCTCGGCGATAGGTGCGGCCAACATTGGCTGGTACGGTTGCGCAATGCTTTGCTACGTTACTCAAAAAGAACATTTGGGTCTGCCAAACAAGCAGGATGTGCGTGAAGGGATTGTGACTTACAAAATTGCCGCCCATGCCGCTGATCTGGCTAAGGGCCATCCGGGCGCGCAGGCGAGAGATAACGCGATGTCCAAGGCGCGTTTTGAATTCCGCTGGGAAGACCAGTTCAACATCGGTCTGGATCCTGAAAAAGCTCGTGAATTTCATGATGAAACCCTGCCTAAGGATTCTGCCAAGGTCGCGCATTTTTGTTCGATGTGCGGCCCGCATTTTTGTTCGATGAAAATCAGCCAGGATGTGCGTGATTATGCGAAGGCCAAAGGCATTAAAGACGAGGAAGCGTTAAAGCTGGGCATGGATGAGAAATCCAAGCAGTTTCTTGACGAAGGCGCGGATATTTACCATAAGGTTTAATCCCCGAAAAACGTTGCGAGCGGGGTTACATGCCCCGCTCGCAATATTTGAAGACTTCGGCAAAGTATAAAACGTGTTACGGGGATGTAACCCCCGTAACACGACGTCAGTTTGGTTCTTTTTCATGTCTTTCGTGGACAGCATTTATAAACAAGGATAAACAATGGATGCTTACCAGCATATTTTACTGGCCGTCGATTATTCCGAGCATGGCGATACTGTTGCCCGAAAAGCAAAGGGGTTGGCCGAAAAATATCAGGCTAAATTGAGCATTATTCATGTGCTCGACAATATTTCGATGCCGGACACAACCTATGGAACGATCATTCCACTGGATCATGACTCGGGCTACGAACTGCTGGAAGCAGAGAAAATTCGCTTGATGCAGATTGGCGAGCAGTTGGGTGTGGCTCCGGATCACCGTTGGATGGTCTGGGGCACGCCTAAACAGGAGATAGTTCAACTTGCCGAGCAAGAGCAGGTTGATTTAATCGTGGTTGGTTCTCATGGCCGACATGGCTTATCGCTATTGTTGGGCTCAACGGCAAATAGTGTGTTGCATTACGCCCGTTGTGATGTGATGGCAGTTCGATTACTGAATGCTTAGCTTTAATAATGCTATAATTTTTTTAGCGGAGATTAGTTAAGGATTATAGCTCGGGCTAGCAATACAGCTATTAATTCGATAAAGCAGCAGTTAGTTCACGAAAAGCACGAAATAAAGCAATACCAGGTCTTGATTTATTTTTCAGGATCAACTGCGGTTTCTGGCTTGATTCAATTTCTACTCCAAAATCAAAGAAATTACTCAAGAGATTAGTATGTCTAACACTATCGGTTTCACTTCAAGCCTAAAGTCAAAATTATTCCTGATGGCGGCAGTCCCTGCACTTGCATTGCTTTATTTTGCCGGTGCGGGGGTTTTTGAGCGGCTGTCGATCTCGACAGAGATGGTTAAGCTCGAAGCGCTGGTCGATGTGTCTGTTAAGATTGGCGCTCTGGCACATGAAATGCAAAAGGAACGTGGCATGAGTGCTACATTCATCGGCAGCAAGGGAAGCAAGTTTGCTGCAGAATTGCCGGCGCAACGGAGTAAAACCGATACGGCTGATCAGGCACTGCAAACGGCACTTAAAAGCTTTGATCCCGCGAGTTACAGTGATGGACTAAAGCTCCTGCTGGATGAGGCGACGAGTAATCTGGCTGAGCTGGCCACCAAACGCAATAGCATCACCAGCCTCAGTTTGGAGGTTGCACAATCGTCTGCGTATTATACAAAGACCATCGGTTACCTTCTTGATGTGCCTAGTCAAGTTTCAACGCTCAGTAGTAACAGCGAAATTTCCCGACTTTCTGCATCGTATTCAAGTTTGCTTAAAGCCAAGGAACGTGCGGGACGGGAGCGTGCATTGCTGGCTGCAGCGTTTGTCGCAGATCAGCTTACGCCTGTCACGCAGATCCAGTTCCTGAAAAACTTTTCCGCTCAGGATGTTTATACCGATTTGTTTTTCGCCTATGCGCTGGACAGCCAAAAAGAATTTTACAAAGCCAAAGTGTCCGGATCTGCCGTCGATGAAGTTGATCGGATAAAGAAAGTTACGATGGAGAAAGGCAATGAGCCGGGGTTGGGTATTGATCCGATCTACTGGTTTAAGACGGTGACCGCAAAAATAGATTTGATTAAGGAAGTCGAGGATAGGCTCTCCTTCGATCTTCTCGAAGCTACTGGAAAAATCAAGAGCCATGCCCAGTTCATGGCGATCATCTTCAGCATACTGACGTTGCTGTCTTTGCTGTTAACAAGCGTATTATCTTTTTATATCAGTCGGGGAATTTTACGTTCGATTAACTCACTTCAGCAGGTCGCGACAGCCATTGCAAAGGGTGACTTAAGCTCCAGTATTGATATTACGCAAAAGGATGAAATGGGGGAATTGCTCCGTTCTATGAGTGCGATGCAGACTGCTCTTAATGCGTTTGTCCATGCACTGGGCAGGGTGTCGCAAAAACATGCCGAAGGTATGGTCAAAGAGCAAATCGATGCGGCTCAATTTCCAGGTACCTATGGCAAGATGGCGCACGAAGTTAATAATTTGGTTCAATCACGGATTACGATAAATAGAAGGATAATAGGTATCGTCGCGCAATATGCTAAAGGGGACTTTTCTGATGAAATGGATGTTTTACCGGGTGAGTCAGGGGTGATTACCCAGACTATGAACAACGTTAAAAAAGCCTTTCTTGATGTTAACAGCGAAATAAAAATGCTTGCCGAAGCAGGTGCTGTAGGCGACTTTTCAAAACGTAGTGATGCCGATAAGTTTGAATTCATGTTCAAGGGTATCTTGACTGATCTGAATAGTTTGATCGAGACCTGTGATATCGGCTTCAATGATGTCATGCGTGTTGCTAGGGGCATGGCTGAGGGTGATTTAACACAGACTATCACTAACGATTACCCCGGTTTATTCGGGCAGACCAGAG
>CANNNN010000021.1 GCA_947506075.1 Methylococcaceae bacterium | reverse complement strand
ATTTTATGCAGCTTTGCTTTTTCTTCTTCTGTCAAAATAAGTCTTATTCGTTTTGCTTTGTTTTGCTTATTTTACAGAAGTAGGATATTTGAATATAGTGTCACGAACTTCCGGTTTGTTGTACTAGTCAATTAATCCCAGTTTCAAAAGAACATTCAGTTATACGCAGATAACCGCAAATGACTGCCTTGATAATGTGTAATCTGCTTACAAGAAACAACGAATACATGTTTAAACCCGAAGTTCCAGCAATTTGAAAATCCGCAGGCGTTAGCGAGTAAGGTATAATAATGTCCATATTTACTAGGGCAGTGTATTAAGGGCGGCTATGAAAACTCCAAAAAGTATTGAACCGCTGGTTCGGGATGGCCTCGTGGATGAGGTTCTTCGTCCGCTAAAGAGCGGCAAAGAGGCGGCTGTCTACGTTGTGCTGTCTGAAGGCGAGATTCGTTGTGCTAAAGTTTATAAAGATGTGACCAAACGCGGCTTTCATAAACAGGCTCAGTATCAGGAAGGGCGCAAGGTGCGAAATACGCGTCAGGCTCGCGCGATGGAGAAAAACAGCCGATTTGGGCGACAACAACAGGAAGAGGTCTGGCAAAATGCCGAAGTCGATGCTTTATATCGCCTTGCTGCAGCCGGTGTACGCGTTCCGAAGCCCTATAACTTTGTCGAGGGCGTACTGTTGATGGAGTTGGTCACTGATGAGCATGGCAACGCTGCGCCCAGGCTTAATGATCTTGAATTGGGCCGTGAGCAAGCGCTAAACTACCATGGCTTGCTGATCAAGGAAGTGGTCAGGATGCTTTGCGTCGGTCTTGTGCATGGCGATCTTTCAGAATATAACATCCTGGTTGATGCTGACGGTCCGGTCATTATCGATCTGCCCCAAGCCGTTGATGCTGCAGCCAATAATAATGCGGCCAGGATGCTGGAACGTGATGTTAACAATTTGGCCGATTATTTTGGTCGCTTTGCTCCGGAACTGCTCGCTACCGAGTATGGCAAAGAGATATGGAAACTCTATGAGAGCGGTGATTTAAACCCTGACGTAGTCTTGACTGGCCGATTTAAGGGGAGCAATAAACAGGCAGATGTCGGCAGTATCATGCGAGAAATCAATGATGCCAGAGATGAGGCGATACGTCGTCGTTATGAACATGAAGATTAATGACTGCCATGAGTATCAGGGTATCTAATGAGTGACAAACAACCGGAAAATCCTCTCCATGGCATTACGTTGGAACGGATGCTGACAGAATTAGTTGCCGATTATGGCTGGTTTGAACTGGGTAGATTGATTGACATCCGCTGCTTTAATAACGACCCTAGCATCAAATCGAGTTTAACATTTTTAAGAAAGACGCCGTGGGCTAGAAAGCAGGTTGAAGAGCTGTATTTACTAAGGAATGAAAAATAAATAATTTATTGGTTTTGTCTTGTCTTGTTTTAGTATCGCATTCCAATCAACGAAGCCTATCGGGATTTACTTGCTGATTTAAAAGCTTAAGGTAAATGGGCTTGAACGCTTAAAAAATCATGTAAATCCGTGTTCTATTTTTCTATGTGTTTAACTGGATTATTATTTTCGAGTTATCTAAGCTTGACGCACGTAATCACTACACCTAGTATTGACTCCTAGGGAAGAATTAAATCGCCAGTCGGCGAAACGATCTATCCACGTAGATTTAGTTTTGTAACAACTTAACATATTCAAGGCTATCGTTAGCCTGAAGGAAAAGACAATCAAATGTTTGAAGAGTGGGATGAGGTCAGTGAGAACAAGATAGACCCTCTGTCTACTGCAGCATCGGATGCTGACTATATTGCGGATGAAGACTGGCAAAAATATTTTAAAAAAAACAGCCGTATTGCAACACGTTTTGTCCGTGAAGACATTACTGTCCTTATCAAAGCTCCCTTTCTAGTGATATTTCATAAAAACATTTGTGTTAAGTTGATGGATATTTCAAGCAAAGGTGTTTTAATTTCAACGAATCATAAACTCCACGTTAATAATAAAATAAGGTTATTTCTTATGTTTAAATCGGGTAGGACGTTTGTTATAAAGGCACTAGTCGTCCGTCATTCGGTTTCTTCAGCTGATGAATACGGGATAAAATTTGATCGTTACAACAATGAGCTCGGCGAATATTTATTTGAATCACAAGAAAATTTAATATTTAAATAGGAGATGCCTGATAAAATCAGAATATTTTTATTGTGTTCTGTTTTTATAACAGCCATTACGATTCATCTTAAGAAATATCCATTTTATAACCGTATCCTCGGACAGTTTTGAGCAGTTTTAGATCATAATCATCATCAATTTTTCGCCTCAATTGGCGAATATAAACATCAACCACATTGGTTAGTGGATCTGCACTGTAACCCCATACTTGCTCCAGAATCCGAGTGCGACTCAGTACCTTGCCAGGCATGCGCATAAACATTTCCAACAAGGCAAATTCCTTCGGCGTTAGCTCGATAGTCGTCGCTCCACGCCTCACTTCATGGGTCTCCCCATTTAATATCAGGTCGGCTATCTTCAGTTCTCTGTGGTCTGCTTTGCCGTCGCTACCACCACGACGGCGCATCAACACCTCGATTCTGGCCAACAATTCCTCAAAGGCGAAAGGTTTGGTCATATAGTCATCAGCACCGGAACGCAAGCCGGTTACCTTGTCCTGCACTGCGTCCCTAGCCGTCAACATAAGAATGGGCGTTTCGACGCCAGTGCTACGCAAGCGCTCACAAACCTGCAGACCATCAAGATCTGGCAAGCCCCGATCCAGAATGATAGTCTGAAACTGACCCTCAGCACCCAACGCTACAGCCTCCAGTCCGGTACGGGCGACTTCTACGGCATAGCCCTCAGCCTTCAGGCCTCGCTGAACAAAATCGACAATCCGCTGATCGTCTTCCACTAGTAAAATTCGCATATAGCTGATATCCATTAGAGTGTTATTTCCCGCTGATATAAATGAAGCATGGTTTTTTCACCTTTCGCTTGGCCGTTAATTATTTTCCACCAAAATCAGCGGCAGGGTTACCGTAAATGTCGAGCCAACGTTTTCGAGGCTGGTTACGGAGATGTGACCGCCGAGTGCGTTCAAAATTGACTTGGCCAGCGGTAAGCCTAACCCTGTGCCATCATCCCGTGAACTTCGAGCATTTTGACTGCGAAAATGGCGGTCGAAAATACGCTCCAAATCTTTGCCGGGTATGCCTATACCTTGATCAGTAAGACTGAAGTTTGCCTCAGTTTTATTTGCCCGTAAGGTGACCGCAATGTGTCCGCCATGGTTTGAATAACGGCAGGCGTTGTCGCCGAGAATGAACAGTATTTGTCTAAGTCGCTGTTTGTCTGCACGCACCCAGACCGGTTCACTTACCGTATCCAGCGAAACCGAGATAAAATTTTCCTCGGCCATGACTTGAAAATCCTCAACGGCACTACCTACCAGTTCGGCCAGATCTATATTATCCCATTCAAATTGAAGGTTGGCGGTTTCATTACGCGCCAGAAACAACAGATCATTGACGTATTTCCCCATCTGCATAGATAGCTCGACGATGCGTTGCAAGGCGTCCTTATATTCTTCAGCATCGCGTTCCGAACCCCGCAGCGTCACTTCCGCTTCTCCCCTTATGACCGTAATCGGGGTGCGCAATTCATGGCTAATGTCGGCCAGGAACTCCATACGTGCAGTGTCCATGCGCGTCAATTCTTCATTTAAGCGCTTCAGTTCGAGCGTACGTTCGGCTACTCTTTCCTCAAGTACTGCACGTCCTTCGCGCAGTTTATCTTGCTGAAGACCGAGTTCCTCGGCCATTTTATTGAAATGACTGCCGAGATAGGCAAATTCATCACGGGTATTGAGAGTAATGCGGTATTCCAAATTACCGGAGGCGATTTCGTTGGTGCCTTTCATCAAGGCTTCGATAGGCTTTCTAACGCTGCGTAGCAGTAATAGTCCAGACGAAAAGCTGAATAAAGCCGCAGTCAATGATGACAGGATGGCTATCCAGCGAGATTGACCTACTAATTTTTCCATATCTTGCTTCGCAGCAGCAGCTTTATTCTGTTCAGCGATGATTGCGGCATCGATCAGGGGCTGAAATTTTCCATCGATTTCTTCTTCCGAAAATTTTGATAGCGCTTGCGCCGCCATTGGGTACTTACCCTGTTGACGCAAGCGCTCTACTTCGTCAAATCGATACTCGCTGGCATCCAGAAAAGCGGTGAAATGGGCAACTCTCTCCAGTTCGGCTGATTTATCTTCAGCTTGATTGTCAGCAACAGCGGTGTTTCTAAGATCTTGAATCGCGATGCCAAGACGCTGTTTGGATGATTTCATGCTGGCTTGTGCCTTTGGATTGGCCGTTATCAGACTGTCCATCCGCTGTTTGAAGTGGCGGTAGGCCTCCTGTGATAGTCGCTCATAACGGTCAAAAGCTTCATAGGCTATTTGGCTACGCTGAAAATGCCTGGCAACCTCGTTTGATCCCCAGTAGAGAACGCCACCTAAAAACAGCACAAAACCGAAAGAAACAACAATCACAACGGCCAAACGGAAACGAAACATGATGGCTAGTTAGCGTCGCCGCTTTCATCCAGATGTTTTTCCATGGATCTTATTGCTTCCAGCTTTTCGCGCAGCAGATTAGCTTCATTTTTCTTCGAACCTTTTACATTTTTTGACGCAGCTACCTCTTTCGAATCCAGCATGGATTGCGACGTTTTTTGTTTGCGCTCCAGCGTAACGATTTTTTTCGAGGTATTCTGCAAGCGCTTTAAGGTTTCCGTATCAATGGCAATGAGTCTTTGCATCCGTTGATCTGCTATGCTTTCGGGCGGAATAGAAGCGACCCCCTCCAGAATAGTTGGGATGTCGCCGCAGGCATCGGACAGCAAGCGAGCTACCATTAAGTGTAAATGTATATCCGCTCCGGGAGGCGTTTTTTGGGGTTTTAGCAGGGTGTGACACACGTCAGCCCTTGCTGCAGTGGATATTCTGGCCATGTTGGCGCCGAAAGCTAGCAGTTCATCAAAGTCTGACGATACATAAGGTTCCTGATAACGGCTAGTATAACCCTCGTTCAAACCGGAACCGAGCTGGGCGCAGCCGACCATCAATAAAAGACTGAATGATAGGCTTATGTTGCGCATGGCATGAAATGACATTAGTAATTGGTGTTGCATAGTATTTAGGCTTCTTGGTTTAGCGGTATTTGAACGCGGATGCGGGCCCCTTGTTGATCTTGTCTGGCGTCAATAATATCAATTTTGCCTTGATGGTTCGCGACATAGTCTTTAACAATAGCCAGTCCCAATCCTGGGCCTTCGGCATTTTCGTCGGGCAGGGCGGCCTTGCCTCGGTAAAAGGGTTCGAACACATGCAAACGCTGATCGGGATCAATACCCGGCCCCTCATCTTCAACTTCAAATTCCATTAGCGTGCCCGAATCGCGAAGCATGATGCGTATTTCACCGCCCACCGGCGAATATTTAATCGCATTGGACAGCAATTGCTCGATAATGCCTTGCAATTGCTGCTGGATACCTGAAATTTCGACGGGTCTGAGCAGATTTTTCAAGCTGATCGATTTCGCCTGTAGACGGGGTTGAATAGTCTTGATGATAGCTTCAAGCAAGACTTTCATGTTCACGGTTCCCATTTGCTTGCTGTCCGGCTTAGCGTTTAGCTGACTATAACGCAGCAATTCTTCGGACACATTATTCAACTGGTCAACATCACTGCATAACCGTCGCGCGACTTCCTGCGTCGCAGGGTTTAGTTGCTGATCCTTCTCGCTTACCAACAGTTCCACATTTTTTCGGATACTTACAAGCGGCAGATTGATCTCCCGAACCACGTTGTGCATGAACTGCTGTTTCGACATTTCCAGTTCCCTCAAATGGGTGCGCAGATATTCCAGGCGATTACCCAGATAACGTAGATCCGAAGGACCTTCAACTTCAATGGGCTGTTCAAGTTCCCCTGAACCCAGGCGGCGAATACCTGTATCCAGTTGCCGCATCGAACGGGACAACAAGGCCAGTAACAGCCCGATGAACATAAACGAGATAAGCAGTAGAGCCGCACCTTTGATTAATAAGCCTTGTTCCAGGGACTCTGATTCCTGGCGCAATTCATTGAATTGATGATCGATGTAACTCTCGAATTCACGTGAAAGGCTGGCGGAGGCTTCGCGCAGTCCCTGAAAAGCTTCATCGACCGGCAGTTTGAGCACCTCCTCACTCTCAGAACTGATGATCTGTAGATAAATCAGATTTTCCTTTTCCGATAATTCGTTGACCAATAGTGTGATTTTATTATCGACATGTAATTTCAGTAACTCGCTCAAGGCTTGTTTGAAAGAGGCCCGCGTACTCTCATAGGATTGCTGTTCATAAGGGTCACGCAGGGCCGGATCCGACAACAGGACGAAGAGTCTGGCTTTGCGCTCAATATCGGCAGTCTTTTGCAATACCAGGCGGACTGCCTTAGTCTGTTCGAAGACCTGATAATTGATGGTTCTGCCCAAGGCCGAGGATTCACGCATGCCAAAAGCAGAGTAGATAACCGCCAAAAAAAGCGGAATAACGGCAATCACAAAACCTAGAACAATCAGGGATTTTAACGATAAAATGTTTTTAAATTGCAGTTTGCCGAGCACAGCGTTAAAGCGTTCTTCGAGTTTCGGCACAAATGCCGACAGTAGTGGTTTACTTAAAATATCCAGAATAATGTTGGGTATGAGCTGTTTCATTAATGGCCGAGTTTAATTGTCAACGGACTTGACGGGTAGATACTATCCACGAATCTTGTCCTGAGTGTAGTCGAAGAAACACGAAAAACGTTTCCAGATCTGCCTACTTTTAATTTTCGTGGATCATAATGATTTGTTCATTATTATACACACAAACAGCGCGTCACTCACCCTGTTGCGAACATATCCGTTTTTTCCGCCATTCAGGTTTTTATAAGTTATGAAGCCATTGATCCCATTTTTTATTACCTTAAAGGCCGCGCTGCTGGTATTGTCCGGACTGTCGATAGCCAACGCCGATAGTCGGGTAAAATTGCCGGTCTTAGGTACAATCGAGCAACCGGTGTTGCTGCTTGAACTGGGCAGTGAACCACCGCCTGCAGGCGAAATCGATAAGACTCTTCATGTATTTACAGGCGACGTAGCAGGTCATGAAGGAGACACCGCCATCCAGATCGCTAAGGCTGAAATCAGCTCCTTGCATCCCGGCTTTGGCAATTGGAAGGTCAGCTTCAGATTCAACGTTAAATCTGGTCTCCCAGCTAAGCCGCATTTGTTTTGGGCGCGCTGGAAACAAGGCGGAGATCCTGCTGTCTGCATGCAAACGTTTGAAATCTGGGCCGGTCCTGATTCTTCCCGGCTGGAGCTTCGTGCCACCTTGCCGATCAAACCCAAGGGTTGGGAATACGCCTGGATAGCTGCCGATTCGCAGGTAACGTTTAAATCCGACGATTCTGTCATCGAGGTCCGAGATAGCGGGGCAGGGCATGATGCTAAGGTCTTTGACGCGTTTTTACTGGCTTCGCCATTGTCTTCTCTACCGGCCAGTGGCACGGCAGACCATCCTCTGGTGCTGTTGGAGTTAGGCAACGCACCTCTGTTTGCAACGGCAGAAAAAAGCACCACGCTGCAAGTACAACTGGGCACAGCCACAACCGGGGCCAAAACCGAATCGTTGTTGACAGAAAAGGATGAAGTTCAGGTGTTTCATCAAGGTTTTGGAACTTGGGACGCGGCGTTTCGCTTTGAACTCAACCCTGAGATTGCGCCAGGACAATACCGTTTTTATGCCCGCTACAAAAGCGGCGGCGAGGTTTCTCAGGTCCAGCAAAACTTCACAGTCAAGGCCGGGGCCAAAGCCGAAGAACTTGCGACACGCGCGGAGTTCTCGCTGACCAACAGTACGCCCTGGGAATACCAATGGTTGCAAGCTCTGGCTACGGTCACTGTGTTGCCGGGTGACCGCTGGCTGGAAATCACCAACACAGGAAAGGCAGACGGCGCCAAAGTTTTCGATGCGTTCCTGCTGCAACAGGAAACGCCGCTGGGCGACTGGATGAATGCCCAAGAGGCCAGTGAGCGGAATCATTTTCTGACGCTGACCAAAGCCGTACCTGACGCAAAGCGTCGCCTGATGGTGCTCGACGGCCCAGGCAAAAACAGCGAAATGCTGTTTCGCGGATTGGCGCTGGATGCTGCTCGCCCCTATTATGAAAAGTTGTCGACGACTTATTTAATAGGCCCTGAAGCAGAAAACATGGCGCGCAGCCTGAATATTGCGACTCTGCCTGCTGCGCTGATAACCGACGACTCTTATACCATACTGGGCGTGTTGACTGAGCCCAAGAGTGACGTTGAAGTGCCTCGGTTTCTTGCCGATCCGGACAAGGTTGGTACGATGCCGATACCGACTGTGGTTAAGGTCGACGCACCCAAGCCGCTTAACAATGGCGTGCCCGAAGCCTGGTTGGTGGGCGGTTTGCAGGATGGCTTATCGGGACTTTCTATTTTCGGATTGGATAACGAAACCGTGCTTCGTTCGAATCCTGATCAGCCCTACCTCAGCCTGCAAATGATGGGGGGTGAAATGCAAACCTGGCGGACTGCGACGACAGGGATCAACGGAATCACCGACATTGAGGCCAGTACCCAGCATGCTTACGGCTGGTCGCGCGGCACCGGCTATGCTCAGCTTTACTTGCATACGGATCAGGCCACGCAGGCACTAGTGCATCTTAAACAATCCGGCATCAAAACTTCAGTCTGGCTGGATGGACAACCATTGAACCTCGCTGTAGACCCGAATCTTCAGTCTCCCGGCAATACTATAAAACGCCTGTTACATGGATTGACGACAGAAGGCTTAGTGGCAACCGCGTTGTCCGATAAATCCGAAGCACCGCAACTTGCTACGCTGAATTTATCGCCAGGCTGGCATAGTCTGCTGGTCAAGTTGGTGATGCAGCATGATCAGGGGCAACGGTTTTACTTCGCCGGTCTGTTCACCGATTCGGCAGGAAAACCTCTGGGGTCAATCAAGACACAGCTGACCGATCCTGCGGCAGATCTTGCGCTGAACAGGATAGCCGCCAGATTGCGTCCTTTGATCTTCGTCGATGCACCGGCTAATCTGCCGCAGCCAGGAGATGCGCTGAAACTGCGGGTGGATATGCGCTGGCATAAAATTCTGGAGGAAACCGGTTTGCCTGAACCTTTACTGCGTTTCCAGGCCAAACTGCGTTTGCGTCTGGTCGATTACAGCGGTAACGTGATCGCACTTCGCGAAATAACGGACGTATTCCCCGGTATAGTCGACGTGAACTTCGACAAGCTTAACGAACCCGGCTATTACGCTGTTTACCCATCCTTGTACACGCCTGATGGCCAGTTGATCATGCACTATCCGGCCGATGGCTTCTCAATCGTGCAGGGCGTTGCCGAGCAAAAGCTGCGGCTGGATAAGAAAAAACTCTGGAATAACGACTATTACGCGCTGGCTGACGGCGACAACAGCTTTATGCAGGAAGGCGGCTATTTCTCCTGGCTGGAGCGCATCGGTATCTATAAAAGCTTTGGCAGCTATCCGGGCTTCGATCCGCAGTATCAAGCCAAGTGGGAACATGCCAAAAAACTGGGCTTGGTGTTGTTCGCCGATTCATCGGGCGATAGCAACTGGTTGAATGACAATCCTAAAGACGGTCAGGCTTTTATTGCCGCCGCAGTAGCGTTTACCCGCTATTTTAAAGCGACCAATGAGATCGATATACGTAACGAAGCCGCGTGGCAAAAACTCAGAGAGCCGGCGCATTGGGTGCAGCGTGCTCACTGGGAATATGAGCAGGCGCACAAGCAGCGTAGCGATGCCCATTATGTCGGCGGCAGCCTGGTGCGGCCGGGTGATAAGGACGGGGCAGGGCATTGGTTCAAGCAGGTGTTGCAGTTGGACCTGGATAAATACCAGGATGCCTGGGATATTCACGCCTATCCGCAGCAAGCACCACGTTTCGGCGGTCCTATCGGCAATGGTGAAAATGAGGATGAACGGGGTGTGCTGGCCGCTTACGCGAGTCTCGGCAAAAAGAATAGCTTGCCATTCTGGCTGGGTGAGACCGGCGCCAAGGCGATGCATGGTTTGACCGGACGCCGCTGGCAGGCGGAGCAGGTCGCAAAAACTATCGCCTGGGTCAACAGTCGTAGCGATTATCTGGGGTTGGCTTTCTGTATCGGCCACGAATATGACTTGGCTTACGGCAGGATCTGGGATTACTCGATGGGCCACAAGCCCGGTGAGGCGGCACTTTATACCGCAAGCGCGCTGATTGACGGCTTGCCGTATAAAGAGTTCGCTGCGAAGGACGCCAATATCCAGGCGGCCTATTTTGGCGACACCTTGATGATTTGGCGCAGCGATGAGGCCGTCGGCAAGTGGCGACTGCAACTTTCCCCCGGAAAATCCTGGGTATCGGTCGATGTCGTAGGCCACATTCAGGAGTTGGCGCTTGATGACTCTGGTGTTGCAGAGCTACCCATCTCAGTCAGTCCGGTTTATGTGCTTACCCGATCGGACTATCAGCGGTTAACGAGGCATTGATGCCTGTTGAGCGTTATTGTTATACTTGCCCAATATTATTTTATAGCATTCACAAAGAAGATAATCATTATGCCAACAAAATCCCCCGGTTTTATTTACCAATTGAAAATCACACTACTGGATGCCAAGCCGCCGATTTGGCGACGGGTGTTGGTGCCTGGCAGCTTTAACTTGTATAAATTGAATCAAGTCATCCAGCTGGCAATGGGCTGGACGGATAGCCATTTACATCAGTTTTATATTGATGGTGAATTTTATGGTCTTCCCGATGAGGAACTAGACGATGGTGAGTGGGAAGATGAACGCAAGTTTAAGCTGGAGCAGATAGCTCCCGAGGTTAAATCTAAGTTCGTCTACGAATACGATTTTGGCGACAGCTGGAGGCACGAAATATTAGTGGAAAAAATAATTTCACCGGTTCCGGGCGATAAATATCCTCAATGCATCAAAGGAAAACGGGCTTGTCCTCCGGAAGATGTAGGCGGTGTGTGGGGCTATGCGGACTTTCTGGCAGCGCTGCAAGATGAAGAGCACGAAGAGCATGACTCGTATCTGGAATGGGTAGGCGACGAATTTGATCCGGAAGCTATGGACCTGGGTGAGATCAACCAGGCTTTAGAGCACGTAAAATAGTGCGAAAACGAATAGGTTTTAGTCTGTTAACACTAGGGTTAACGTTTTTTAACAGCGCATTGCATGCCACGACAATTTCATCGATGTATAGGCCGTTGCCAGGACTGACAGCCAAGCAATTGGCCGTTGTTGTCAACGATGCGGATCCGTTAAGTGTGCGCATTGCCGCTTATTATCAAGATAAGCGGCAGATTCCTCAGGAAAACACCATTCATGTCCGCTTTGATAACGGTTCCGATGCCTTGTCACAAAAAGAGTTTGCCATCATCAAACAGCAGGTGGATGCAAAAACACCGAACCAGGTGCAGGCTTTTGTGCTGACCTGGCTAAAGCCGTTTCGGGTGGACTGCATGTCGATCACGACTGCCTTTGCTGCGGGCTTTGACCAGGCTTTTTGTGCGAAGGTCTGTACGGAAAGCCGTAAAAGTCCGTATTTTGCCTCAGACAGTCAGCAGCCTTTTACCGATTTTCATTGGCGGCCTACGATGACGTTGGCCGGAACCTCTTTTGAAGACGTTAAGCAGTTGATCGATCGGGGTGTTGCGGCTGATTTTACCCGTCCGCAAGGTTCCGCTTATTTGTTAAAAACCACCGACCAAGCGCGAAGTACGAGGGCTATATTATTTCCCGAAGCGGTAAAGGCCTTTGCAGGACTATGGCCGGTTCATTATCTGGAACAGAACAGTCTTGAAAATAAACCCGATGTTATGTTTTATTTCACCGGCTTGATTCATGTGCCTGATATTAATACCAACACCTATTTGCCGGGCGCTATCGCCGATCATTTAACCTCGGCGGGTGGCGTATTGTCCGGAAGCAAGCAAATGAACATTCTTGACTGGATAAAGGCGGGAGCGACGGCAAGTTATGGCGCCGTTATCGAACCCTGTAATTATCCAGCCAAGTTTTCCTATCCTGGTGTAGTGCTGCATTATTATTTACGCGGCAACACGCTGATAGAAGCTTACTGGAAGAGTGTTTTGGAACCGGGACAAGGTATTTTTGTAGGAGAACCTCTGGCCAGACCCTTTGCTTCCACACCAAAAGATCAACTTCACTGATAATATTTAATTTAACATAATATACATTATGCGAAGTCTTGAAACGATTCCGAAATATTATTTTTTAATAACCTTCGCTGCGTCCAGGTTAATTAAAATACAGCGTTTTGCTGTTGGCCCTGTCTGATCGAAAAGCTAAAGCAATCCTAAATCACGTGAAGTAGAAATTGGACGTTAAATTTTTCAGCCTGGAAGTTAATTTTTAACTTCCAAATCAAAACCCGTAACAGATACGCTCGGCCAATCAATCTAACGCCTTCCGGCTTTGCTTGCTTGGTAGTTCCAAAGCGGTTTATTGGGTTTACTCGATGTCAGGCTTGGCGTTAACCTGATCTCTTGGCTTAATGATTGGGCGTTATCTTACATTGGCCGCTCTATGTGAAAATGGTTTCGCAATGGCTAGCGTGAGAAACCGTCTCGGCTACGCTCGACTATTTACCCTGACATAACTATTACACATTACAGTGTAATTATGGTAATTACGTTATTACGATAATTACTGTTATGTATTACAGACGGTCAACTGATAATAGGCATTTATGTGATTCGCAATAATAGAGCGGTTATTATTGAACGGGCGGCAACTGAGAAAGCATGTTAATGTTACGGCATGTATTGCAGTGAAAATAACGCTTGACTTATTAAAATACGCTTATTTTCAATGAGTTGTAGCGTTATTATTTGGCATGATAAATGATGTATTGACTTTTAGTTAGGAAGATGAAAAGAAAATGAATAATTATTTTTTGTCACTGTTGCAAAATTTCCTTGAAAAGTTGCAACGTAACCGACCGCCCGTGCATCGGCCAAGGTAATAACCTGGTCATCCTCACCCCGCACCAGATGCAATACAGCGTTAATCTGGCTATCCGCCACAAAGTAAGACGAGGCGGTGATAATAGCATCTTTGGTAAGACGCTCGATAATATCAAGCGGCGGCGCTTCAACAAGCACAGGAGGCACAACAGGCGGCGAAACGGTTAAAGGGTCGTCCGTCTTAACGTTTGATTGAATTTGTGATGTTATCTGAGCCGGGGCAGCATGGTATTCCGTAAATTTTGCATAAGTTCGGTACGAAATTAAGCAAACGATAAATGCAAAGCCAACTAGAGAAGCCATCTTTAACGGCACCCCCACCGGAGGCGGCGGAACCGTTAAATCTGACCTCAAAAGTTTGATTTTTTTCTGAAGGTTATCAATTAACGCGACTTTATTATGGTAATAAGACGGCATGACAGAATGAACCGAATCGGATAAACGCAACTCTTCCTTCCCCACAGTTTTGAATTGCGCATCCTGAAAAATTTGGTCGGTATTGTAGGCCCCGTACAAATCCTTACCACGATACCACCAACGATCAACAACCATAGCCGAAGGCGTTTGTCCGTAATGCACTTTTGCAACGTGAATCTTGGGTAACACCTTGGTGAAACCAACTGCTTTTAAAACACCGCCGATGATGGGGATTGAAAGCCTATCAGTACGTTTACAAATAACTAAATGCTCACAAAGCGCGGAAACCAACTGATCGTCTAGCGAATTGATATTTTGAACTATAAAAAAAATATCCCAATGCTTTTTACGCGCATGAAGAAACCAATCAATTACGTCTAAACGGCCTTTATCCTGCCATTTACGAGAATTAAACCACGTGCCCAATTCATCAAGCACCAGTAAACCAAATTTAT
>CANNNN010000020.1 GCA_947506075.1 Methylococcaceae bacterium | reverse complement strand
GTTCGTGTTCCTACGGTCGTGCATTTGCTATCCGCTTCTTTCAGGCTGACCTCGCGGTTTTCCCCTTGCGGTTTCGCTACGGTTGTCGTTACTACTTCCGGTTATCTCCTTTCAGATAACAAGTTTTAGCCCATGCTGGGCACACGAGTCCAAGATCGAATATCTTGCTCACCACGACGCATTGACTAATCTCCCGAATCGCACGCTGCTGCGGGATCGCTTTGAACAAGCTATTGCCTACGCAACCCGCAACAACTCCTTGGTGGCATTGCTGTTTCTGGATCTCGACCATTTTAAGCAGGTCAACGATACCTTGGGGCATGATACCGGCGATCATCTGCTGCAAGCCATCTCAAGCCGCCTGATAAGATGTTTGCGTGAGGTTGACAGTATCTGCCGTCAAGGCGGTGACGAGTTCATCATCGTGATGACCGACTTGAAAGATAATGACGCTGTAATACAGATCACCCAGAAAATACTGCAGCAACTCAATGAACCTTTTGATATCGACGGCACCCAAATCTGCACGTCGTTCAGCATCGGTATCAGCATTTATCCGGAGGACAGCACCCATTTCGAGGGACTGCTAAACAAAGCGGATACGGCAATGTATGCCGCCAAAAAACAGGGACGTAATACCTTTCAGTTCTTTTCCGACGATATGAGCATCATCTCTATCGAGCGTATGAATATGGAGCATGATCTGCGCCACGCGCTTAAAAATGGTGAGCTGAGTCTGAACTACCAACCGCAATATTCAATCAAAAATCGTCAACTCGTGGGTGCGGAGGCCTTGCTGCGCTGGACAAAATCTAACGGTGAGCAGGTACCTCCAGCCAAATTCATTCCAGTAGCGGAGGAGACCGGATTGATTGTGCCGATAGGCGACTGGGTGTTGCAAGAGGCTTGCCGACAGAACAAACTCTGGCATGACGCGGAATTAAAGTTAACCGTCAACGTCAACGTATCTGCCGTGCAATTCAAGCAGGGCAACATGGTCGAATCGGTGCGCTCAGCCCTTGCCATATCGGGACTTGAACCCCGTTACCTTGAGCTGGAACTATCGGAAACAACACTGATGATGGATATCGATCCGGTCGTAAAAGTCATGGCAAAGCTTAAAAAACTGGGCGTTACGTTTGCGATTGATGACTTTGGCTCCGGCTATTCTTCACTCAGTTACATCAAGCGCTTTAACATAGATAAGCTCAAGATCGACCAGTCATTTGTCAACGATCTATCCCAGGGTCGACAAAAAGATAAGGCTATTGTTGAGGCGATTATCCTGATGGGACGAACCTTGAGAATTGAAGTGTTGGCAGAAGGTGTAGAAACGAAAGATCAGCTCGATCAGTTACAGCAACTCGGCTGCAAGATTGTCCAGGGCTATTACCTTAATCATCCTCTTTCTGCCACGGAGTTTGAGCAAGAAGTGCTCGCCGTAGTAAAAAGCCGAAACCAGAAAAAGATCCGTCTTATTGATGCACAAGGAAACTTCAAATAATCCGAATTTTCAAAACTGCGAAATAAACCTTAAATTCACCACGAAGGACACGAACAAATAAATCTTCGTGTCCTTCGTGCCTTCGTGGTGCTATGCTTTTAATTTTTAGTGTAAGCCTGTTATTAATGAGAAGTTATAAGTAACCATGAAACATCCGGAATTCCCCCTGACCGACGACTTGATTTATCTTAACCATGCGGCCGTAGCACCCTGGCCTAAAAGAACCAGCGCAGCGGTGATCAAGTTTGCAGAACAAAACACCAGTTACGGTTCACACTTTTATCTGGACTGGCTGAACAAGGAAGCAGAACTACGTACGCAGTTACAGACTTTACTAAACGCCCCCTGCCCTGATGATATTGCGTTGGTCAAAAATACCTCTGAAGCCTTGTCCTTTGTCGCCTATGGTTTGAACTGGCAGACTGGCGACAATATTGTGTCCAGCAATCAAGAGTTTCCTTCCAACAGATTGCCATGGGAGTCGCTGTCCGACCAGGGCGTGGAATTTCGCCAGGCCGATCTCTACAGCGCCGATACGCCAGAACAGGCTTTGTTCGCGTTAGTCGATCACAACACCCGGCTATTGACGATCAGTTCCATACAATTTGCCTCGGGGCTGCGCCTGGATCTGGAACGGATCGGTGAATTCTGCAAGCTTCGCGGTATTTTATTTTGTATCGATGCGATCCAGAGCCTGGGCGCAGTGCAATTTGATGTGCAGGCTTACCAGGCGGATTTTGTGATGGCCGATGGCCATAAATGGATGTTCGGGGCCGAGGGTTTGGGCGTTTTTTACACCACTCCCGAAGCCAGAAATAAACTAAAGCTGACCCAGTACGGCTGGCATATGCTTAAGGACATCCATAATTATGAAAACCAGCCATGGGAAATACACCCTACAGCCCGGCGCTTTGAATGCGGCAGCCCCAATATGCTCGGCATCCATGCTTTGTCGGCAAGCTTGTCATTGTTGCTTGAAACGGGCATGGCCGAGATTGAAGCGCAAGTATTGGAAAGAGCCGACTATTTAATAGCTGCGATAATTAATAACGAAGCATTGGTTTTATTATCAAAACAACAGAGCCGTTTAAAATCGGGCATTGTAATCTTTAAACACCGGACAATTGCCAACGACGTGTTATATGGCTATTTACAGAAAAACGGCGTAGTTTGCGCCTTGCGTGGCGGCGGAATCCGCTTTTCGCCGCATTTTTATAATAGTTTTGATGAAATTGACCGGGCGTTGGGGTTGATTTCATTGTTGTACTAACGCGCTGGATTAGAAACTTTGGCTTTTTACACAGCAACGCTAAAAAACGCTACAACTCGTTCAGCAGCTATTATGGGGCATCGTCGAAATTAATCCCATACCCCGCCGGTCCGAATTTAAGTGCCCGCATTATCAATCGCCGCTGAAGATCATTGATTTTATTCAATAACCAGCAATCTGGATAAGCATCTCTGAGCTAACAATCCGCCCCGCACTTGGATGGAAGAGTCCTATTGTCCCTATGATATAGCGCACATTTTTAACCCTGAAATCAGGGGTAAATCCTTGGCAGGACTCAAAAAATAACACCTATTACAAAGCCCCGCCCATTTCGCCACACACCCGCATTGAATGATGACTACCGCGCTAAAGATTTTGTTTGGCAAAATATTTTAATGCGCTTGCCCTGGTGAGGGTTAGGGGGATGAAAGTAAAGTATTTATATTTCCCTCAAGCCCATCCTTCTCGGCAACTTATCCTGAGTTGCTCTACCTCCTGCATCCATGCAAGTCGTCACATTGGAGAAGGATTAAAGTTACCTGTATAGAGACCTATGCGCCCCAGCAATCCAACTGGTTCTTGCTTGCAAGGCATTAGGATTCTCAATAATACTGATTGTTTATTGCACCCAATTACGTTTTTGAATGGTCTTGTTCTGCCGCTTTGCGATACCAATAAGCGGCTTGGGTATCGTCTTGGCTTACTCCTTGACCGGTTTTGTATTTTATAGCTAAATTATATCGCGCATTCGAATTACCTTGCTCTGCTGCTTTGAGATACCAAGAAACAGCTTGGGTATAATCCTGCATTACATATTGACCCTTTTCGTACATGACGCCTAACCTGAATTGGGCTGATGCATCGCCTTGTTCTGCTAAGAACCGGTAGAGAGTTAAAGCTTCTGCATATTGACCTTGTTCATGTAAATCATGCGCGCGATTAAGCATTTCTTTTGCATTGTCAGTGCTTGATGGAGGTGGTTTCTGTTGTTGTGTGTATTCCTCTTTTGATTTTTTCTGCTGATAATACGGTTGTTCAGCTGCATTGTTATTTTCGGTAAATTGAGGATTTTCATACTGTTGCTTAGCTTTAGCCTCTTGCTCTCGAATCCAGGCATTATGTCCGGCACGCTTAGCTGGGTCTATTAAAACCGCATAGGAAGCGTTCACAAGCCTTATGACTCTTTCGGCTTCCTCGTTACTGCCTTGGAATTTATCGGGGTGAAAGGTTTGACAAAGAGCCTTGTAGGCCGCCTTGATAACACTGACGGGGGCGTCTCTTGTAACCTTTAGGTTATCGTAATGGGTGCGGGTAGTTGTCATTAATCTTAATATTTTACTTTAAACAAAACACGCCAAATTATAACCGATACGATTAAATTAACCACAAGAACAAGCATGATAAAATGCTAGTTTTCTAGGTCAGTTGATTTCCAGTTTCTGGCATGAACGGTTACATCATGGTTAGATTATTACCATTAAATTTTGGCCAGCTTTGAGCCAGTCGTGGTCATGTTTTTTTGCCCAATAAATCACAAAAATTAAAGTTTATTAATGGTAAGCCGACAAATAATAAACCATCAGTTGATTAGGGCACCGCTATGAACATACATTCAATTCATACTTCCACTTCACCCTTCCAGTTTTTAGCACGACAAGCGAATCAGCTTAACCATGATCGTGTCACTGAAAATAAAGGCGCTCAGCGATTCAGTCCTGAAATAAATCAACCGGCATTAACTAATAGGCACGAAAAAATAATTGAAAATCAACTCATCAACGGCATCCAAAAAGTCCTGGGCGCAGACAGCATATCCTTGACCAAACTTGATGTTTCAGACTTCACACCAGAAAAAGTAGCAGACAGAATTTTAGCGTTTGTCAATAAAGCCGCCGGACAGCTGAAAAACGCTGATCCCAATTTCGACCAAGACACGTTTTTTAGTCAAGTAAAGCAGGGAATAGAGACCGGGTTTAGTCAAGCGCGTGATGCATTGGATCACTTAGGGGTGCTCAATGGGCAAACCAAACAGAATCTGGACGACACCTACAGCAAAATACAAGAAGGTTTGTCCAAGCTGGAATCAGCCGATCAGACTACCTCCAGTTCGCTTACACAAGTACAAGGATTTTCGGCCCAAATTAATCAGGCAGCTCAGATTGAAATTATTACCAAGGAGGGTGATGTTATTAAAATCCGGCTGGCTCAATCAGCCTCAGTCGATAAGAGTGCAGCGAGTAGTGAGCAAAACGGTACTATCGTAAGTGCTTTTCAAAGCAATGCTGCAAGCAGTTCCTCTTTCTCAGTGACTGTAGACGGTAATTTAAATGAGGGCGAGCAAAACTCGCTGAAGAAATTGTTAAACCAAATGGACAAGGTAGGACAGGATTTTTTTAACGGCAATATCCAGTCTGCTTTTAAACATGCTCAACACATAGGGCTTGATACCCAGCAAATTGCCAGTTTTTCGATGAATCTTTCAATGGAAAAATCGATTCAGGCTGTGGCAGCCTATCAACAAGTAGGTCTTCCTGACCAGAAAATTGAACCGGCACAGATAAAGCAGGCAGCCGATTTTTTCAGCCAGGCCCGGGACTTGTTAAAAACGGCTCAGTCAGCCTTGGAGCCCTTTGAAAATCCAAAGTTGGCTTTTAATGATCTCTTTAATGCAGTTCAGCAAGTCGGAATAGAAAAAAACACCGAAACCACAGCAGACATACTGCCACTGCAACACATAATCCAACCCTTAACCGAGGCCGTTTTTCAAAACGTCAAGACTATCCAGGTTTAGTGCCGACAACAACTTTGCCGAGCAATGAGTTAGATTCCGACGTTAAGTAAACGCTATAATAAGCGCTAAGTTAACAGCGAGATAAAACCATTAATCAAAAACCATGACTGAAGTGGATGTCGTTATCATCGGTGCGGGCGCTTCGGGACTGATGTGCGCAATTGAGGCAGGCAAGCGGGGTCGCAAGGTGTTAGTTCTGGATCATGCCAACAAGGCAGGAAAAAAAATCCTGATGTCGGGTGGCGGCCGCTGTAATTTCACCAACTATTCTATTGAAACGAATAACTTCATTTCGCACAACCCTCATTTTTGCAAGTCTGCGCTAAGCCGCTATAGCCAGTGGGATTTTCTGGCGTTAATCGGGCGCTACCAGATTCCATTCCATGAAAGAGATCACGGGCAGTTGTTTTGCAATGACAGTGCCAAAGATATTCTATCTATGTTGCTGGCAGAATGTGCTCAGGCGGGCGTAGTCGTTCAGCTAAATACCGCTATCCAAACCATTGAACGACTGGCCGATCACTTTCAGCTTAAAACCAGCCAGGGCTCTTTTACCAGCCAGACAGTAGTGGTTGCGACCGGCGGCTTGTCGATACCCAAAATGGGCGCGACGCCGTTGGGCTATAAAATTGCCGAGCAATTTGGCATCAATGTGTTGCCTACCTGCGCAGGCCTGGTTCCGTTTACCTTGCAGCCGGAAGATAAAGAACTTTATTCGGCATTATCTGGTATTGCCGTGCATTGCCAGATCAGTAATAAAAGACAGAGTTTTTCAGAAAATCTATTGTTTACGCATCGGGGTTTAAGCGGTCCGGCGATTTTGCAGATTTCATCCTATTGGCGAGCCGGAGAAGATATTTTAATTAATCTGTTACCGCAGGTAGATCTGAAATCCGAGCTTAAAGACCTGCGTCAACAAAAGCTCAAAAACAGGTTAAAATTGATTCTAGAAAGTTATTTGCCGAAGCGGCTGATCAGTGTTTTCCTGCCTGAAGATCTGCTGAAGCTATCGTTACAGGACTTGTCAGACAAACAGATTCAACAAGTTGCCGATCGGCTAAACAACTGGTCGATTAAACCTAATGGTACTGAAGGTTATCGCACTGCTGAAGTCACTTCCGGCGGTATTGATTGCGATGCAGTTTCTTCAAAAACCATGGAAAGCAAGCAGGTACCGGGGCTTTATTTTATTGGTGAAGTGCTGGATGTTACCGGCTGGCTGGGTGGCTATAATTTCCAGTGGGCCTGGTCATCAGCCTGGTGCGCAGGCCAATACTGTTGATTGCAAGCCTCACTACCGGACTAGCCGTTCATTTCAGTTACTGACTTTAATGATCTTTGAACTTGTTACTAAATCTTGCATCACTACTGAATAGATCTGAAAGGTCTTGCTAAACTTTCAATTTAACTTCCTCGCATCTATGTCTACGGTCACTGTGGCGCTTATTCCTGACGCGCCGAATCAGATCCCTTCTGGAAATTCTAGGATCGTTATGCCAGTTCCTGATGTGAAACTCACGCAGGACAACGCGCCTGCCATTTAAGTGCTTCTTAGTGAGATTTTTTATCACCCGATTTGCGACAGCATCAGGCATGATAGTAACGAGTCCGTGATATTCCATTTTATCCGTTATGCTATTTTTCAGCGCCAGAATTGAAATTTTTTCTATTTCGCCGTTTTTGCGTAATAAACTACCTTTAATAGCCGGTTCGATAAAGTCTTCTATGTCTTGATTCTCTGTATTCGCGGGTATATACATTAAGATTATAATCATTCAAGCGCTCATGTTATTTAAAGTTGATGCATGGCATTTTTTAAGCTCCCCTCACAATGCCTGGAAATATTTCACAGTTTGTCTAGGCGGGTTGCCACTCAGGCTTGCATAGAATATTGAATATATTCAAAGCCGAGTATGATAACTTATAGCAATATTTTTTACTCAAAGATACATTTCCACCTGATTTAATAAAACTGTAAAAATAGAGCGTTATACTTACGATTATGAAAAAAATAAAAACTGAAAAACACAAGCTACTCCTTCGGCATCTAACGCTAGCTGATTACGATAATATTGCCATTTTAATGGAACATGTTTACGGTAATTTGGGGGGGGCCTGGAAGCAAGACCAGTATGAATCGCAAGTTTCTCGATTTCCTGAAGGGCAGATAGCGATTGAAGATAACGGCAAGTTAGTGGCCGCAGCCCTAAGTATGATCGTTGATTATAATCGCTTTGGCGATATGCATACTTATGCTCAAATTACCGGAGATGGTTATCTGACCCATCATGATCCTCATGGTGACACCTTGTATGGCGTCGATATTTTTGTCCATCCGGAATATCGAGGCTTACGCCTAGGTCGAAGACTGTATGATGCACGTAAAGATTTATGCCGTAACCTTAATTTGCGCCGTTTTATTGCCGGTGGGCGGATTCCCGGCTATGCCGAATACGCCGACACCTTAACGCCGGTACGTTATATCGAGGAAGTTAAAAATCGGGAGATTTTTGATCCGGTATTGTCATTCCAGCTGCTTAACGGTTTCCATGTGCGCAAGGTGCTAACCGGCTATCTTCCGGTAGATGCTGATTCCAAGGGCTTTGCGACGCTGCTGGAATGGGTCAATCTGGATTATGTCGATAAATTGCCCTCGATAGGCAGCCCTAAAAATATCATCCGTTTAGGCGTTGTGCAATGGCAGATGCGCACCTTGACCAGCGTCGAAGAGTTGCTTAAGCATGCCGAGTTCTTTATTGATGCGGTATCCGGTTATCAGTCCGACTTTGTACTGTTTCCCGAGTATATGAGTGCGCCGCTGATGGGCTTGTTTAATGACAAGAATCCGCCCGATGCGATCCGTGCCTTGGCAGGCTTTACCAGTGAAATTCGCAATGGCTTGCTGGAAATGGCCATGTCCTACAATATCAATATTATTGCCGGTTCCATGCCCGAATACAGTTCGCATGAACTATATAATGTGTCGTGGCTGCTCAGACGTGACGGCACATTTGAAGCACAATACAAAATTCATGTCACCGTCGATGAAGTCAGCTGTTGGGGGGTTAAAGGCGGGGATGCGCTAAAAGTGTTCGATACCGATTGCGGCAAGATTGCCGTGTTGATTTGTTACGATTCCGAGTTCCCCGAACTGGCCCGTTTGGCGACCATGCAGGGCGCGCAAATCATTTTTGTACCGTTCTGGACCGACACCAAAAATGCCTACCAACGGGTGCGTTATTGTTCCCAAGCCCGCGCTATTGAAAACGAATGTTTTGTCGCGATTACCGGCAGCGTCGGCAACTTGCCCTATGCAGAGAATATGGACATACAATACGCGCAAGCGGCCATTTTCAGTCCCAGTGACTTTTCGTTTCCGCATGATGCCATCCTTGCAGAAGCCACACCCAACACCGAAATGACCTTAATCACCGATGTTAATCTGGACTTATTAAAACAGGTGCGGACCGGCGGAGCAGTTCGCAATCTCGCCAATCGGCGTACCGATTTGTATCGCTTGGAGTGGGTGTAGCTTATTGAGAAAATTAATAATAGAAGCATTGTAACCCGTACCGATGACTGGCATAATCCGCAACACTTTTGCTACTCATACCGAGAGCAAGTTATAAATACAATACCTAAGGAAAACCGTTTTAATGATCACTACTGACGTTTTGCAACAGCTAGCCAAAACCAACGGAACACCGTTATTCATCATAGATCACGACGAACTGCTGAGCAATTATGCGACGTTCAAAAAAAACCTGCCCCGCGTTCAAGCCTATTACGCAGTCAAAGCGAATCCTGATCCGGCTATAGTCAAGACTTTGTTCGAAGCCGGGGCCAGTTTTGACGTGTCGTCAATCGCGGAATTTGAAACGGTCTTCGAGAACATAAAAGATTTGCCAGAGCAGGAGCAGCATGACTGGATCTGGAAAAACATTATCTACGCAAATCCAATCAAGGCCGAAGAAACCTTAAGGGCGCTGGACAAGTACCAGCCCTTGCTGACCTTCGATAACAGCGAAGAGATAACTAAAATGAAGCAGAATGCACCCAATTCCAGGGTCGTGCTGCGTCTTAGAGTATCCAATGCCGGCGCTATGGTAGAACTGTCGTCAAAATTTGGCGCCGCTCATGAGGAAGCGCTGGAACTGATTTTTGAAGCCGTCAATGCGGGACTTACCGTTGCGGGTTTAAGCTTCCACGTCGGCAGTCAAACCACCAATTTTGAGAACTACATGCAGGCTATCAATCTTGCTGCATTGATCTTTACGGAAGTTAAGGATCGCGGTTATGACCAGATGAACCTGCTGGACATAGGCGGCGGCTTTCCTGCACCTTATGATGAATCTGTCAAGCCTTTCAGCGAATTGGCAAAGCGGATCAATACTGAATTAGATCGGCTTATTTCGCCGGACATAAAAATCATTGCCGAGCCTGGACGGTTCATGGTGGCGACTGCCGGAACAGCGGTATCGAAGATCATCGGCAAGGCAGTACGGCACGGGAAACTCTGCTATTACATTGATGACGGTGTTTATCACACTTTTTCCGGTGTCATATTCGACCATTGCCAATATCATTTTGATGCATTCAAAACCGGACCAACCCAGATCTGTACGGTATTTGGGCCTACGTGTGATGGCTTGGATGTTATTTCAATGACCGAAGAACTTCCCTCCGATCTGCAGCGCGGCGATCTTCTTTCGAGTAAAAACATCGGCGCCTATAGTGGAGCGACATCCACGTATTTCAACGGTTTCCCACCGGCGATGGTTATTCACGTCAACCGCTGAGTTGCTCTAAAAATATAAATCCGGTCGGAGTTTGCAACGTATATGCGGGTTCCCAAGCTCCGACTTGGCAACCCGCAGACCAGCAAAAATCTACAAAAACGTAGCTAACGGGCTTGCAAACCCTGTCACTCTTTACTCTCTTTTACTACACTGAGTGCTTTTTCCAATAGGTGATAAACCATATTTGTGGTCGCATCATTGACATCAAAACCCGGATTAAGCTCGGTAATCTCAAAACAAATCACCTTGGGATCTTCTAGAATAATACCTATCAGCGCTACAGCTTCTGTTGGCAGAATACCATTATCCACAGGAAGTCCTGTTCCTTTCGATATAGACCCGTCCAAACTATCGGTATCAAATGAAAGGTAAATATCAGTACAATCCTTCAGCTGCTCCAATATCAGGCTACCTAGAACCTTTTCTTTCATGCCCCGCAGTTCTTCAGTCGTAAAGTTTCGTATGCCGTATTTTTTAATAAGCTGAGATTCTTGTACTTCTAAATCACGTAATGTGACATAAACGATATCAGTAGACCTTATCTTTTCAGATTGTCCCCCAATACACTTAAAGCGCTCCCAAAAATCCAAAGTCATCTTATCCGGATCCCTTAAAAGACAGGCTCTATTGTCCAGTCCCAAAGAAGCCGCTAAAGTCATTCCATGCAGGTTTCCAGAATGCGACGTAAAGGGCGTATGTAAATCAGCATGCGCATCAATCCATATAATGCCCAGTCTTGCTTTCGGTTTGGCTTTTTTAATCCCGGCTATTGTTCCAACCGCACTACTGTGATCGCCTGAAATTACAAGTGGAAACTGTCCGGATCTTAGTGATGCGCAAACCTCAATGCAGACTGTTTCGCAGATATGAAGTACGTTTTCAATGTTCTTTGCATAGATAGAGCTAAAGCCTTCTGCAAGAGTAACAACACAGTCTCTTTTTTCTAGCTGATCAGCTATACCCGATTTCGATGCCAAGTCCAATAAGGCTGTAACGCCTTCAGCAGAGCCTCTAAACCCAGCGCCTATATCGGAGCGTACGGTTATAATCATGACTACGTCCTATGTCCAGATGGGGGGTTCCATTTCTTATAACGTTGGCGCCAACAAAAAAAGGGCTGATCATTACGGTCAGCCCTTTCTATTTTAAAAAAACAGTAATACGTCTACTTGTCTTTCTTCTTGGATTTCTTCTCTTTTTCCGAATCCGCTTTATCTTTCGAATGCTTAACCTTGGCTGCTTTGCCTGGCGTAAGCGCAATCATCGGATTTGCGGCAGAAACCGTAACCGTAGCAGTCGATTCTGCAAGCTCTTTTTCAAGCGACCTGACGGTGCCGTCGAAGGAATGCTTGCTGTCGGGCTTGATTTCCTTGATTTCGGTAGGCAGACCGATCCGGTCAAGAATTTTGATGAACGGTTCAGGATCAAGTTCTTCTACATTGACCATTTTCTTCACATCCCATTCGCCACTGGCAACCAACATCGCCGCTGCAACCGGTGGTACGCCTGCGGTGTAACTGATCCCTTGGGACTCGACTTCCTCGTAACACTTTTTATGGTCAGAAACCTGGTAAATCAATATCTCACGCTTTTTCCCTTCCATCCAGCCCTTGACGAAGGTGCCGATGCAGGTATTTCCGGTATAGCCAGGAGCCAGCGTCATCGGATCGGGTAACAGCGCCTTGACCAATTTGAGCGGCACAACTTCCTGGCCGGTCGTCAGCGTCACCGGCAGATGGGATAGAAAACCGAGCGTGCGCAGCACCGTGAATACGTTAATGTAGTGATCACCAAAACCCATCCAGAAACGGATATTGTCGGCATCAATATTCTTCGACAGCGAATGCAGCTCGTCATGACCATTCAGGTAGATCGGCTGGTTTCCGACGACAGGGAAATCATATTCACGCTTAACCGAATGGGTCGGATATTCTTTCCACTCCCGGTCAATCCAGGTCCAGACCTTTACGAATTCCCTGAAATTAATCTCAGGGTCAAAGTTGGTCGAAAAATATTTACCATGACTGCCTGCGTTAACATCCAGTATGTCTATCGACTCGATCTTGTCGAAATAGCGTTTGACGGCCAGCGCGCAGTAGGCGTTGACTACACCCGGATCAAAACCGGCGCCCAGTATGGCGGTTATGCCTTTTTCCTCGCAGCGATCCTTTCGTTTCCATTCGTAATTGGCATACCAGGGTGGCTCTTCGCAGACTTTGTCAGGATCTTCGTGGATCGCGGTGTCAATATAAGCCACACCGGTCTCGATGCAGGCTTCCAGTACCGACATGTTGATGAAGGCCGAACCCAGGTTGATCACGATCTTCGCTTTACTCTTCTTGATCAGTTTGATCGTCGCCGGAATATCCAGCGCATCAAGCTGAGCCGAATACAGCTTGCCAGCCGGATTCTTCAGATGGCCTTTGCGGTTTATGCTTTCGATAATCGCGTCGCATTTATCTTTCGTCCGCGAAGCGATGCAGATGTCGCCCAGCACATCGTTGTTCATAGCCGCTTTGTGGGCTGCAACGTGGGCCACTCCACCGGCCCCGATAATCAATACATTCTTTCGCATGTTATAAATCCTCTTTATGATAAGCTGCTTAAATAATCGTTATAGTCAAAATTGCGTATCAGCTCTAATGTGCCGTCCAGTCTTCGAACCACTATCGATGGCATCGCAATTCCGTTAAACCAGTTTTTCTTTACCATCGTGTAGCCCGCCGCATCGGAGAAACGTACTTCATCGCCAACCTTTAATGGCCGGTCAAGTTCGTAGCTGCCGAACAGATCACCCGCCAGGCAGGTTCGACCGGCGATCATGACTTTGTGAGTGCCAGAATTTGGGGATGAAACGCCTGGATGAGTGTGGTAGATCAGATGATCCAGCATGTGCGCTTCAATCGAGGCGTCAACGATAGCCACATCCACCTCGTTATGGACAATGTCGAGCACCGTAGTCACCAGTTCGGCGCAACCGGTGATGGCTGCTTCGCCCGGCTCCAGATAGACCTGTACGCCATATCTTGCCGCGAAATCCTTCAACACGCTGCAGAATTTTTCCAGCGGGTAGCCGTCTTTGGTGAAATAAATGCCGCCCCCGAAACTGACCCATTGCAGTTTATCCAGCAAGCTGGCGTACTTGATGCCGATCTGCTCTATTGCGTCGGCGATGTTTTCGACATCGTCGTTTTCGCAGTTGAAATGAAACATCACACCACTGATCAGTTCGGCCGCCGTCTGAAGTTCCTGTTCGCTGGAGACGCCCAGGCGCGAATATCTGCGCGCCGGGTCGGCCAGGTCAAAGTGGGAATAGCTGATACCGGGATTGACCCGCAGCCCGACTTTAAGGTGACTTACGCGGTCGTGGAAACTGTTCAGTTGAGAAACCGAATTGAAAATCACCTTGTCGGCGAATTCCCTGACCTGTTCGATTTCTTCAGCAGAATAAGCGACGCTGTAGGCATGCACTTCCTTGCCGAATTTTTCGTGACCGAGTCGCGCCTCGAACAGCGAACTGCTTGTGGTGCCGTCCATGTATTGGCGCATCAGGTCAAATACGCACCAGGTTGAAAAACACTTCAGCGCCAGGACCGACTTTGCGCCGGATTCCTCGCGTATGAGGCGTATAATTTCGAGGTTTTTTTGCAGTGCTAGTTCGTCAATAAGGTAATACGGGGTGCGCGGGTGCGAC
>CANNNN010000019.1 GCA_947506075.1 Methylococcaceae bacterium | reverse complement strand
TTCTTGTCGGAGTAGTTCGGTCAGTTGCGTGACTCCGGCCAATTGGTGTTCTATCGCCTCAGCCTGATTTTCGACCAATCTCGATAATTCGTTATTTGCCAGATTCTGCATAGCGGCAATGTTTTCAGTACGGGACCAGCTATGGGAAACCATATAGATCACGAGTAACGCCAGTTCAACAAATAATAGCGGGGTAAGCGCGGCACGGACAAAAGCGCTCCACACCCATTGATGCAAATAGATAGTCTGCGCTGACTTTATAGAAAAAAACTGTTTTCTAAACATGGCATAAGCAAAGTATGAGCAAAAAAATGAGGCACGATCCAAAAACGGTAGTCAGTCCACCAGCCTACCAGTAAAACTATGACAGCTAAAATCCCTCAAAGGGAGCTTTGTTATAAAACCGCGCCTTCATCAAAGGTTTGGGTCCTAGTAATCAGTCAACATTAGAGATGCCGGAAAAAATTAGCACTACAAACCCCAAAATTACTGACATATCATCCGACAAAATTGGATAGCCTGAGTACTCGGTACAAACCCCGAGCAGCGATAACAAACAAGTTCTTCTGTTTTTACCATTTAACTCAATAAATGTTTCTATATTTGCAATTATTACGCATGCCTTATTATATTGCCATAACTTCAATTTATGCAATTTTTTATTTATATAATGCAACTTCGCCTGAAATCTCTGCTCCCTTGCTTAGTCCTTTACTCGCGAAACAGGCACTGCAACTGACGCTATCCAGCGCCACCGAAGTAGGTGGGAGTATTATCTTCCGGGCTTATGGTAATTTTGGCATGGCGGCACTTCCTGTTGGCGAGTGCTGCAGAAATATATCATTTGCCGGTTTTTTTATACCGTTTTAAAGGTTCACGGTTAACTACCGCATCCCGAGTATGTTGGTTATCAATCAGCAGCATCCTAAGCTAAGTCAGCATTACTGGCCACGTTAAGGACATTCGCTTGTTGATAAAGTATGGTTTCCACGGTATTAAAAGGAATTGGCTTGGGTAACACCATCACGCCATCGGGAATTGTGCCCATTTGCGTGATTTCCCTTATTTCCAGACGTGTCACTATAACAATTTTGGTGTTTTTCATCTCATGCATTTTCATGATTTCACTAATCATATGCAAGCCGTTAATATGGGGCATTTTTAAATCCGTAAAAATGAGATGCGGCTGATACTTACCTGCCATTATCAAGCCTTGAAAGGCATTGGTAGCCGTAAAAAGTTGATGTGGCACATTGAATCGCCCAAATTGTAATTCACATAAGCGTAAAATAGTTAAATCGTCCTCTACAATCAATACCCGCAGTTGGCTATTGTTAGTAGTTGATGGCAATGGTTCTTTTTCAGTATTACTTGTTAATAATGGGCGAACATTTGATATATATTTTTTGACATCCTCTCGACCGAGTCGTCTATGACCGCCCATCGTAAGACTTGCCTTGATTTTGCCGCTATCCACCCAGTTTTGTATGGTGCGCTGACTGACACCTAGCAGCACTGCAGCCTCTTTTGTACTAACCCACGATTGCTCGGTCATATTTATAACTCTAAAAATAACTTTATTGGTGTCAATCATACTTAAAAGTAACAAAATACGAAATAGTTTTCGTATAAATAAGCAATAAAAAAATCGAAAAAAATAAAACTTAATTAATTTTAATATTAAAATTACTGCATAATTATGGCTAACTTACTGTATAGCAAAGACATGTCGAACTATCTTACAAGAAATTGCTTGCCTATAAAATCCTTAAGACTTTAATTTTTATAGATTTAGCATTACCTTTATTGACCATTAATGCTATGATTGAAAAAAATGAAAAGCGGGCATCATGCGATGGAGGGGTTTAATTAGCTTCGAATTTTAGGTTTTTTTAAAACGCAGAAATTAAATATTTTCTATTTATTTACTAAAAATTCACTTTTTAACACCACTCAATAAAAGCACCTAGATGAAAGTACATAACACGGCTTTAATTTTGATTGGCTATCAAAATGATTATTTCGCCAATGACGGGATCTTGCGCTCGGTGGTTGAAGAAAATTCCAACATAACCCATATCATCGGAAATACCATTTCGCTGTTGAGACAGCTTGAGCCGTTTAAAATTCCTGTTATAGCGACACCTATCCTTTTTTCCGAAAAATACGAAGAGCTTGATAAAGACCCGGTGGGCATTTTAAAAATCATTAAAGAAACAGGTGCATTTAATAAAAATAGCAAAGGCAGCGAGACCATCGACGAACTAAAGCAGTTTGGCGAACGGATTACTTACTTGCCCGGCAAACACGGTTTCAATGCTTTTATCAACACCAAGTTAGATGATTTCTTGACGACAGCCGGCATCAATCATGTGGTATTTGCCGGCTGTGTTACGTCAATTTGCATCGACTCCACGGCCCGCTCTGCCTTTGACCGAGGCCTCAAAGTCCACATACTCAGTGATGTCACGTCGGCACGCACCAATCTGGAGCAGGAATTCTACTGCCGGCACATCTTCCCGTTGTATGCCGAAGTGCTAAGTCATCAGCAGCTTTTGGAAAGACTCGGTATAAATCTATGAACAGCTTACAGGAAGCTCAAGAGAACCCTCTGCATACACAAATCCAGTATCGCCTGGTCGAAGCCTTAGCGACATCAGAAACTCGACACCAGAATCTACTCGATAATATTTCAGAAATTGTGTTTACCCTGAATGCAGACCTGACTTTTAGTTTCCTGAACAAGGCCTGGGAAAACCATAGCGGATACGCTATTAAAGCCTGCCTTGAACAATCAATTAAAAATTTCATGACTGCCAGTGAATACCAGCAATTACTGCGCTGGACTTTAATTAAATCGGTTGTTACACTCAAATTTGAAGTCAATTTAATCTGTAGCGATGGCGGCTTACGTTGGTTCCAGATGAATTTAAATCAGGAAACCGACAATAATCAACCTTGTTTCTCCGGCACACTGATCAACATTCAGCAGAGCAAAACAGCCGCTCAAGCCCTACAAATCGAAGAGCACCGATTTAAAACGGTCGTGGAAACAGTATCTGAAATATTATTTCAGATGGATCAGAATTACCTGATCACCTTCATCAATCAAGCATGGACGCAGCTTACCGGTTATTCAGCCGCTGAAACACTCGGAAAACCGCTGCTTGAATTTATTCATCCGGAGGATCAGAACTATTATTTATTGGTTTTAGATTGCATCGCGAAAGAAAATAAAATCATTCCGATGGAGTTTCGCTTGACCTGTTCTAAGGGAGCGTTGCTCTGGATGTCTATGCAGGCACAAAAAAACCAATCTATCGGTCACGGACAAAAATGGTTTTTGACCGGGGCAATGCTGAACATCACCGAACGCATGGCCATGGAGATGGCGCTACGCAAAAGTGAAGAGCGTTATGCCTTGATGGCATCATCTACTACCGATGGCATCTGGGATTGGAATCTGGAAACTGACGAAGTTTATTTATCGCCTCGCTGGAAGTCTATGCTGGGTTATGAAGATCATGAGATTGAAAACTGCTTTGCCAGCTGGCATCAGCGTGTTCATCCAGACGACATACAAATGGCTATGGATGAACTGATGCACTGTATCGAAGGAAATTGTCACTTTTTCGAAAATATTCATCGTTTAAAACATAAAGATGGTAGTTGGCGTTGGATTCTGAATAGAGGCATAACAGAGCAGAATGAATCTGGCTTACCCAACCGAATGTTGGGCTCATTCACTGACATATCCCTGCTGAAACAAACACAAGATAAACTAAAACTGCGCGAACAGGAATTGGAAGCCATTTTCAGTATCAGCCCCGATGGCATTGTAACGGTGACGCAGCAAGGTTTTATCCAATCGATTAACCCCGCATTTCTAACTATAACCGGGCTAAAGCGAGAGCATCTGGTTAATTTAAGCGAGCAGGCTTTTAATAACTATCTCGACCAGCAGTGTAATAAGCCCCCTAAACATCAGGATGCAAATCAGACCTTATATGTATTTGATTTCAACGAGCGTCTTTTTGAGACTTTACCACAAGACACAACTGATACTCCGCATAGACAGCTGAAAAAATCATTAGCTATAAAGCGTACGGATCGACAAATTAATAATAGCTCTCTATCAAAAGTCCTCTATTTTCGGGATATTACGGTCGAAACTGAAATAGCAGAAATAAAAAGTGAGTTTTTAGCCACCGCCGCACACGAATTACGCACGCCGATGGCTAGCGTCTTCGGTTTTTCCGAGCTATTGCTGTCCAGGGAGTTTGATAGCGAGACCACACGTGAAATCTTAACGACGATACATCAACAATCAGCCAGCTTGGTCAATATACTTAACGAGCTTCTGGATCTTGCCCGTATCGAATCACGCGCAGGCATGGATTTTATCTTTACAGAACAATCCTTATTAAGCATAGTCAACCGTGCAGTCAATGAACTACTGGTTCCGGGTGATGAGCGACGTATTAAACGCCGTAATATGAAAGCTGATTATGTTGTTTTTGTTGATGCAGATAAAATTCGCCAAGTCATTACCAATGTATTGAGTAATGCCTACAAATACTCTACTACCGGCGACATTGTGCTCAGTGTAAAACAGCGAAATACGGGTCCTCAGGCCGAAGTCGGCATAGCGATTCGTGACCAGGGAATGGGACTGGATGAAGAGCAGCAAAAGCATATTTTTACGCGCTTTTGGCGAGCAAACAACACCGGTAACATACCGGGAACCGGGCTGGGCATGTCGCTGGTTAAGGATATTATGGAGCTTCATCAAGGTCAGGTAGAGATCAGCAGTAAAGCCGGAATCGGCACCACCGTCACCCTTTGGTTAAAGCAACAGTTATCAAATGACATAAAACCTTGAGTATGGACAAGACAATAGTAAATAAAATAAAAATACTGCTGGTAGACGATAACCGGATTATTAGGCATCTACTCAAATTAACTTTTTCCGACAACCGCTTCGAGCTGTTTGAAGCCGAGTCCAGCGATACAGCCTTGTTAATGATTGCCGAGCAAAAACCCGATTATGTGATTCTCGATGTGATGATGCCCGGTGAGTTGGACGGCTTTCAAATTTGCCAGGAAGTTAAATCCTGGCCGGGCACCCGGAACTGTAAAATTATTTTGTTAACGGCGCGCACTCAACAACACGATTTTGACTTAGGTAAGCAAGCCGGCGCAGATTTTTACCTGACCAAACCATTTAGTCCGACTGAGCTGTTATCGTTAATTAACCCTGTCTGATAATTTCCCACACATTGCAGGCGAGGCTGCTAGCAATTCGAGGTATTTAAAAATACCTACAACTTACCCCGCAGACCAAATCCAGATGTTCAAGCTAACGACAAAAAGCCAGTACCCGGCGCTCAAGCTTAATGCCCGCTGTATTCCCCTATTTTAGCTCTTGCAAATTCTGGGCTTGACCCTAGCCTATTTTGTGATTGGATAACTCGGCACTACTCTTCCGAAGCCATGCTGAGCAACTTAAAGCTTATCTGACATAGGATCAACTGGATTGCTTTACGCAAACTAATCAATGCTTCTCAATATGACGAAGCGCGCCAAATTCTGCGGCGGTTTCAAAGCTACTGGCTAACCGACAGCTTTGTAAACCGCCGTAAAAAATAGGCCTATTGATTAAATTCACCTGCACTCCGGCTTGTATTTATTTAATCGCCAAGCGATTTTTTATTACGAACGGCCTGATTTCATATTCCCCGCCCCAAACCTCCGCATAAATATGAAAAGTATTTGATAAAATATAGAAAAAACTGCATATTTTAATTACGATACAACCTAAATTTCTATTTATTACAGATTTTGACATCGACTGCCCACATCGACATAGGGCAGCCGAGCGTATCGCCGCCGCCACTCAGCTGGCCTCCGGCATTTACGAAGCGGCTTCCGCATCCGAACAGCTAAAGCGCGCGTCCGACCAGATTGCAACCGGCGCCGAAGCAGCCTCCGGCGCGGCGCAGGAATCACTCGCCGCGTTTAATCTGGTAGGTACGGCAATCTCCCGTCAGTTGCAAAATGCAGACATCAGTCAGCTAAAAGGTGAAACCGCACAAACATTAGTGGCCAAAACCGTAGCCGAAGTGGCAGGCATGGTCAGCAATGTCAGCAATGTCAGCGTGGCCGCGCAGCGTCAGGCGACGACAGTGGAAATGGTCGTCGAACTCGAAAAACAGGCCGCCAATATTGGCGGCATTGTCAAAGCGATTGCCCGCATTGCCGATCAAACCAATCTGCTGGCGCTGAACGCCGCGATTGAAGCGGCGCGCGCCGGTCAACACGGCAAGGGCTTTGCGGTGGTCGCCGATGAAGTGCGAACCCTGGCCGAAACCTCCGAAAAAAGTGCGCAACAGATTCAGGAACTGGTTGGACAAATTCAGCAGGAAGTCAAAGTGATAGCCGATGGCATCAATGCCTCGTCCAAAACCATCGAAGGCGAAATCGAAAACGGCAAGACCATCACCCTTCAATTGGAACAGATTCGTGTGGATGCGATCGACATCGTGGCCGGTATTCGGGAAATTGCCACCGGCGCATCGCAGTCCAACATTGCTGCGCAACAGGCACTAAGAGGCACAGAAGCGATAGCAGCCGCCACCCAGCAATCGCAAGGTGCCAAGGAACTGGCGGCAGCAGTCGAGGAAATTGCCTCGCTTGCCGACGAACTGCAAAGTGCTTAAGTTCCCATTGATTGCTAGGAGATTGTCATGACTACTGAAACCCTGGAAGCTTTAGAGGATAGGAACATTATCGATGAAGCAAGCCTCGCTCTCGATATCGATATCGAGGAATCCAATATCCGCCAGTTCGTCACTTTTTTTGCCGGTGACGAAGTCTTTGCGGTCGATATGGCGCCGGTGCAGGAAATTATCCGGGTTCCCGAGGTGGTGCGGGTGCCGTTATCGCCGCCTACTCTGGAGGGTCTGGCCAACCTGCGCGGCAAGGTGCTGCCGATCATTTCCTTGCGGCGCATTTTTGGTTTTGCAGAGCGTGATTACGACGACGCAACCCGCGCCGTGGTCATCGATCTGGGCCAGCCGATGGGTTTCGTGGTCGATCGCGTTGCCAGCGTGGTCGGCGTCGAACCTTCTAAAATCGAGGATGTCGATGCGCTTCGAAGCACCGTGAATACCGAGTTGTTGTCCGGCCTGCTAAAAGACGTCGGCGGCCACAAGATGATTATGGTGCTGGATTTTGAAAAACTGATCGCCAACGAATTCACCTCGCTGTCACAAGCAGTCGCCCATGACAACCTGGCGGTCGGTGGCGGGCAAAAAGTGGAAGTGGATGACGAAGCGCCCAGCGACGAGTTGCAACTGGTCAGCTTTGCGGTAGCCGGCCAGGAATATGCCATCTCTATCGATGATGTGCAGGAAATCGTGCAGATACCCGAGCATATCGTCCATGTGCCGCACTCACAATCCCATGTATTGGGTGTGATGACGCTTAGAAATCGCTTGCTGCCGCTGGTCAGTCTGCGCCGGATGTTCGGCCTGCCGCAACAGGAGGACAACGAACATAGCCGTATCGTCGTGGTGGCACTGGGCAATGTCTCGGTCGGCGTGGTGATGGATAGCGTCAATGAAGTATTGCGTGTCGCCAAAATCCATGTGGACACCATGCCCGGCCTGCTGGCTCGGGACGGTGACTTATCGGATATCACCGAGATTTGTCGGCTGGACGAAGGCAGACGCCTGGTGTCCATTATTTCTGTCGACAACCTGTTCAGTCATTCAGCGATTAAAGAGGCGCTAAACACCGTGGATAACTTACGCGAAGGACTAGTAGATCAAGGAGCTAACACCGAACAGGTCGAGACCAACGGCGAAACCGATGAACAAGTCGTAGTATTCCGGCTGGACAAGGAGGAATTTGGCGTACCGATAGAAAGCGTACAGGAAATCGTGCGCGTCCCCGACGAATTGACCCATGTGCCGAAGGCGCCTGCTTTCGTGGAAGGCGTGATCAACCTGCGCGGCGTAGTGCTGCCGGTTATCGACCAGCGCTTGCGGCTGGGTTTGACGGCCGCAGCACGTAACGACAGGCAGCGCATCATGGTGTTTTTGTTCGATGGTGTACGTACCGGTTTTATCGTCGATTCGGTGACCGAAGTGCTGAAAATCCCCAAGACTGCGATAGAGAACGCACCACACCTGTCCGGTGAGCAGGTTCGGCTGATCGGCCGCGTCGCGAATCTGGAACAGCAAAAGCGTCTGATTCAGCTGATTGAGCCCTCAAGGCTGATCGAAAGTCTGGAGCTGAAGGGCCTGACCGAGCTGGTGGTTTAAGCCAAATCTCCCCTAACCCCTCGGCAACCGCTCCTTGCGTTGCTCTACCTCCTGCATCCATGCAGTCGTCTTTTTCAAAGAGGGGGACTAGACACCCCTTTTTTCAAAGGGGTACTCGACATCCCCCTTTGAAAAAGGGGGATTGAGGGGGATTTTAATAAAAAAAGCAACCTATGATTAAACTGTTAATTGTTGACGATTCGGCGCTGATGCGCCGCCAGCTGGTTTCCCTGTTTGAAGCGGAGGGCGATTTCGAGATTCGCCTGGCGCGTAACGGCAAGGAAGCGGTACAGGAAAATATAGCTTTCAGTCCCGACGTGATTACGCTGGACATCAACATGCCGGAAATGGACGGGCTGACTGCCTTATCCTTGCTGATGGAACAACGGCCGGTTGCGGTGGTGATGGTGTCGTCGTTGACCGAGAAAAGCGCGCTGGCGACTTTCGAGGCCTTGGCACTGGGGGCGGTGGATTATGTGACCAAGCCTGGCGGCACCATTTCGCTATCGATTGATGCGATCAGGCAGGATCTGATCGGCAAGGTCAGGGCGGCGGCCCGCGCCAAACTCAAAACCATACGCGGATCTCTGCCCCGTGCTCGTCCCGAGCCCATTGCTCCATTACGCGCACCGGTGCTGGTGCGTCGTGGCATAGCCGGCGTGGGCCTGGTCATCATCGGCGTATCCACCGGCGGGCCGTGTACCTTGGAAAGCATACTGCCGCTGTTGCCGGCGACTTTTCCGTGGCCGGTGCTGGTGGCCCAGCACATGCCGGGCAGCTTTACCCTGCCTTTTGCGAACCGGATGAATGACTTGTGTCAGTTACAGGTGATTGAGGTTTCGCGGCAGATGGCGCTCGAACCGGGCACTGTTTATATAGCCAAAGGCGGAGCTGACATCGTAGTCGCGCAGCGCGGCGGCAAACTGGTCACACTGGCAAGGCCGGAGAGCGCAGAATTTCTGTGGCACCCTTCGGTCGAATTGCTGGGCCGTTCAGTGGCCGAGCATCTTGATGTGTCACGGGTTATTGCGGTGATGCTGACCGGCATGGGCAGCGACGGCGCCAACGCGTTTACCGAAATCAAACGGCAAGGCGGCCGCACCATAGCTGAATCCGAGGAGTCTTCTGTCGTGTTCGGCATGCCGGCGGAACTGATCAAGCGCGGCGGCGCAACGGTCGTACTGGATGCGAACAAAATAGCCAACCAAATAATCACCTGGGCCCGATAAAGGCCGGGTAAGGAGAAAAAATGCCTATCATTAAACAACATATAGCCCAGGTCGTCGATACCGACGAGCGTGAGCGGCCACGGGATCTGGCCGGACTGGTTGCCGAACTGGAACTGGATAACCCGACGGCCAGACGCTGGGCGGCGCGCGATTTGGCCGAATTTCAGGCATCTTCCGAGGTGCTGATAGCAAGGCTTAAACGCGAGGACGACGGCAGCGTGCGCGATGCGATACTGACCACACTGACCCGGCTTGGCGACACTGCCGCCGTGGCCGGACTGGTGGAATGCCTGCGTAGCGAGGATGCTGCATTGCGCAGCGAAGTCATCGAAGCGATGAAGCAGTTACCCGAAGAAGTCGCCCCCATCATGAGCGGCTTGCTGGCCGATGCCGATTCGGATGTGCGTATCTTTGCGGTCAATATCCTCGAATCCTTGCGCCATCCCCAGGTCGAGGCCTGGCTGGCGGGCGTCATCGAACATGATCCTCATGTCAACGTCTGCGCCACGGCAGTCGATCTGCTGGGCGAGGTCGGCACACCCTTGTCCCGTCCGGCGCTGGAGCTTTTGAAAGCCAGGTTCCCCGATGAACCCTATATCTGTTTTGCCGTCGATTTGGCATTAAAACGTATCGGCGAGGACTGAGGCGTATGGCCAAGATCACCATCAGCGAGGAAGACTTCCAGAAATTTCGTGAATATTTTTATCGCAAGGTTGGCATTCAGTTCGAAAACTCCAAACGCTATTTTGTCGACAAGCGGCTGGTCGAACGCATCAACGCGACCGGGGCTAAGGATTTTCGCGACTATTTTACCATGCTGCGTTTTGAAGCCAGTGGCGCGGAATTGCAAAAACTGGTTAACCTGATGACAGTCAATGAAACCTATTTTTTCCGCGAAGAATATCAGTTCCAGTGTCTGGTCAATTCGATACTGGGCGAAATCACCAGGAACAAAAAAGACAAAGCGCCTATTCGTATCTGGTCTATCCCGTCATCTTCCGGCGAAGAGCCTTATTCCATCGTGATTTACCTGCTGGAACACTGGCCAGGACTAGCGCAATGGGATGTCGAAATCATCTCTTCGGACATCGATACCAATATTATCGAAAGCGCAAGACGCGGCCATTATTCGGCCCGTTCCGTGCAATACCTGCCGGCTACACTGCTGAAAAAATACTTCAAGCCCAATGCCGGAGGCTATCAGATTAGCGAGGATTTACGTTCCGCTGTGGAATTTACCTGCGTGAACCTAATGGACGCTGCGGACATGCGCAGTTACCGCAAATTCGACGTGATCTTTTGCCGCAACCTGCTGATTTATTTTGACGACCTGTCGCGCCGGCAGGCGGCGGAAACTTTTTTTGACGCGCTGAATCCGGGCGGTTTTGTGTGTCTTGGTCATTCGGAATCGATGAGCCGGATTTCTTCCTTGTTCCGGGTACGCAAGTTCCCGGAGGCCATCGTGTACCAAAAACCCGGAGTAAACCTATGAAACGCATCCTGATCATCGACGATGCCGCAACGGTGCGCCTGTATCACCGCAATATCCTTGAAGCGGCGGGCTATGCGGTCGAAGAGGCGGTCAATGGCATAGAGGCACTGGAAAAAGTCATGCAGACGCCGTTTGACTTGTACGTGGTTGATATCAACATGCCCAAGTTGGACGGTTATGGCTTTCTGAAGGAAATGCGCCGCCAGGACATAGACCAGGCACCGGCCATCATGGTCTCCACCGAAGCCGAAGCCGATGACCGGCAACGGGCTTATCGGGCCGGTGCCAATCTTTATCTGATCAAGCCGGTGAAACCGGCCGAGCTGTTGATCCATGTTCATCTGTTGCTGGGGGAGGTGCGCGCATGAATCCGCTATTAGAACAATTTCTCTCCGAAGCCCGGGAGTTTTTGCAAGACATTGCCGAAAAGCTGATGCAACTCGAAGGCGATCCTGACAGCACGCAGATGATGAACGAGTTATTCCGCCTGGTGCATACCCTGAAAGGCAACAGCGGTTTGTTCGAGTTCCCGGAAATGACCCGGGTGCTGCATGCCGGAGAAGACCTGCTGGACGCAGTACGCGATGGCCGGGTGAACTATTCCCAGGAGCTGGCTGACCGCTTGCTGGATGCGATGGATTTTGTCAATCTGCTGGTTGACGAAGTCGAACTGAAGGGGTCGACCGGTGCGGGTCATGCGCAAAATGCCGTGCGTCTGGCCGAGTCGCTGCGGCAATTGATAGGCAGTGCAGCTGTTGAAACTTTCGATGCCGCTGATACCCTTGATAGCGCTGATCATAAGATCCCTGATTTGTCGGAGCTTACAGCCTTACCCGAACAGCTACGTATGGCGCTGTACCGTGGTTCTCTAAACGGTGCCGAGTTGCTGTTGGTCGAGTATTGCCCTGAACCAGAATGCTTTTTCAAGGGTGAAGATCCGTTTTATCAGGTACGGCAGATTCCGGAATCCGTCTGGCAGTCGGTGCAGTCCCTCGAGCCGTGGCCTCAATTGTCCAAACTTGATGCCTATAGTTGCAATCTGGTGTTCAGGGCGCTGACCACAGCGTTACCGGAGGAGCTGTATGAACTGTTCCGTTATACCCCGGAACAGGTACGGATTGTTCCGGTGCCAGCGATCATGCTGGTGTTGCCTCAGGGCGACAGTAACGGCGGCCCTGTGTATGACGATTTTATCACTGACGCGCTTAAGTTTCTTGACGCAGACGATCTTCCCGGTCTGAAAGCTTCGGCCCGGGTTTTGCTGGCGATTTCAGCGCCCAGTCTTTGGCTGTCTTCGGCCCTGAGCTGGTTGTTGCTGGTGCTGGAACTTGATCCTGACAACCGTGCTGCGCAGCGGACCCTGATAGCATCGCTGCACACCTTGACAGCGCCGCTTTGGTCAACCGTCATTACAACGATTGATACGGTTAACGAGGACGATAGCAAACCGCAGCTTAGCACTACGCTATGCATAGATGAAACTCAGGATTTTGACGCCATTTTGCAGGCGCAGCGCGAAATTCTCGCCCAGCCGGATAGTGATTTGTGGCTGAATGGCCGGCTGACAGGAGTAGCCTCAACTCTCGCCGCCTGCCACCGCATTGCAGGTTTGACCGATGGTTTACCGGTACTTTCGGAAGCCCTAGCCGAGGCACTAGCCCAAGCATCGGCCTCACCGCTTCGATCCTGGCTGGAGGATTATGCACCGCAACAGGCCGAAGTTCCGTCCGCAGCAATGCAGTTAGTCGAAGCTGCAGAGCCAGCAAATGAGGCTGTCGAGGAGGAGTCTAAAGTTCAGCTTGGCCGTCGCACCGAGGATATTTACACCGGTCCGAAGACACTGAAGGTGGATCAGGAAAAGATCGATCTGCTGATGGGCCTGATAGGCGAAATGGTGGTGGCTAAAAACAGCCTGCCTTATCTGGCCGTCAAGGCCGAAACGCAATACGGAGTGAGAGAGCTGTCCCGCGAGATCAAGAGCCAGTATGCGGTCATCAACCGCATTGCCGAGGAAATGCAGGACGCTATCATGCAGGTGCGGATGATGCCGGTGTCGTTCATCTTCCAGCGCTTTCCCAGACTGGTGCGCGACACCTCCAGAAAGCTGGGCAAGGAAGTGAATCTGTTTCTGGAAGGCGAAACAACAGAGATCGACAAGAACATCGTCGAGGCGCTGTCCGATCCGCTGATCCACATCGTGCGCAACAGTCTGGATCACGGCATCGAGCTGCCTGAAGTACGGCGCGCGGCGGGCAAGCCGGAAGCAGGGCGGCTGACGATACGCGCGACCCAAGAATCGGATCGGGTTTATATTGACATCTCCGATGACGGCAAAGGTATTGATCCGAAAGTCATCAAGGACAAAGCCTACGAAAAAGGCCTTATCGATGAAGCTACGCTGGAGCGTCTGACCGATCAGGAAGCATTGAATCTGGTGTTCGCCGCAGGCTTTTCGACGGTAGAGGTCATTTCCGACCTGTCCGGGCGCGGAGTCGGTATGGATGTGGTGCGTAATGCAGTGGAAAAAGTCAATGGCACGGTCAGCCTGGAAAGCGAAGCCGGCAAGGGTACGCGCATCCGCTTATCGTTGCCGCTGTCGATGGCCGTGACCAATGTAATTATCGTGGAGTCTGATAATCAGCTATTCGGTATACCAATGGACATGGTGGTCGAAACCGTCCGTATTCCTAGATCTGCGATCCACACCATCAAGCGGCGTCAGACCACCGTATTGCGCAACCGAATAGTTCCGCTGTTAGCGCTGAACGACCTTCTGGCGTTGGATGCAGAGCCACGAACAAATGAGGACGATATGCTCGCAACACTGGTAGTGAGGATCAATGACGAACACATCGGCATACTGGTCGATGATTTTCGCGAAACCGTCGACATCATTCTCAAACCAATGGTCGGCATCATCGGCGGACTGGGCGGTTATGCCGGTTCGGCGCTGCTGGGCGACGGTTCGGTGCTGATGGTATTGAATCCCAAGGAGCTGGTGTAATGGCCATTATTTATCAAAAGAAACTGGCGGTATTCCAGGGTACGGTCACTGTCGAGGAAGCTGATGGTTTGCTGGAATGGTTATTGCTTAGCACCAACAGTCGGGTGAATCTAGGCGAGTGCCTCAATCTGCATAGCGCAAACCTGCAAGTTTTAATGGCTGTAAAGCCGACTATCGCCGCCTGGCCTAAGGACGCTAATCTCTGCGTCTGGCTAAAAGCGGCCCTAAACACTAATCAAGGAGAATAACATGGCATTAACTGTACTGATAGTCGACGACTCAGCCCTTATCCGTAGGAGTGTTACGACTCTGCTAGATATTGAGGGGTTTAACGTCGAGATCGCGGATGACGGTGACACCGCATTGGCCAAGCTTAAAGGTGGGCTGAAACCCGACCTGATGATCACCGATATCAATATGCCGAATATGAATGGTGTCGAGTTAATCAAGCACACTCGAACATTGCCCGCATTCAGATTCATGCCTATTTT
>CANNNN010000018.1 GCA_947506075.1 Methylococcaceae bacterium | reverse complement strand
CTAATCCATAACGCGGCAATAAGCAAATATGCACTTTCAAGATCATGAGGTTTAGGTGCTGGAGTAGTGAAGTCAAAAATCATGCGGCTATTGTCTATTATTTTATGATTTTTTTGTGAAAATATTTAAATGGTAGGTGAACGGTTACCCGTCAGCAAGCAGGCCTTTTTCTTTTTATAGCCTCATAAAAAAAACTCAATTTTATCGAGCTCCTTATCCAGCCAGCATAAAACCTCTTTGCCTTTATGAAACTGGTTTTCAGCCAATTCTGGTAATGATCTGTCAGTTAATGTCGCCCAGCGGGACAGCCGACTTTTTAGCTGTCCCTGCTCGCTGACCGTAAAATGATAGCGCTGTGTCAGTTGTTCAAATAGCTTAAGTTCCTGCGCGATTATCAACCTTGCCAGACGGCTAGCTTCTGCCAACACGATGTCAATCGAACCGAGATGAGCCGCGATTAATACGGAAACCTGCTTTGGATGGATCTGTTCGACGGGAGATGATTCATTATCTGAAATGACTTTCAGGCAGTGGATTAGTTCACCCGATGAAAAGCGTACCGCCGTTTCATAAAAGGCCGATGCTTCCATATCGCACAGATGCAGCGGGTCATAATCAAGCTGAGGCCTAGCTACAGTTTGAAGACTGGCGGTGGGGCACGGCGGTGTAAACACCAGTGACGGGTAATAACTTTTCTTTCTGTCAAAATCAGTAATTTTGTCAATTAAAAAAAGACTACCGAGCGCTTGATGTTGATGTCCGGCGATACCAATATTAATCATTACCGGATGCTCAACCGAGACAAACAAAGCCTGGGTATAAGCTACGCCAGCAGCCATCGCAGCTTTTCCAAGTCCGGTTACGGTCAGACAAATATCCTTATTCAAATAACATGCAAACGGCTGGATCGTCGTGACTTTTTTTAAGTTAAAATGCTCAACCAACGGCTTGGCTTCACAGGGCAGGGCGGAATAAATAAAAATTCGGGGGGGATGTTGCTGCATGTTTAGCCAAGTATAAAGGTTCGAGACGAAAACGGTAAATTTCGGGTTACAACTGCGCTAACCCGACCTATACTATTTCCACATCAAATACCGTGCCACGAACCGCGATGACTTTTACCTTGGCGCTAATATCGCAATCCTGCCCATGAACTTTCCAGATCGAATCGTCTACTTTGATTTTACCCTCGCCGTTTTCTATCGGTTTATACAGGCTAAAGGTTCTTCCGATATATTGATGCCCCCGTTTATTCAATAAAGGGTGATCTGTGGCTATCGGATGTTTTTTACCATAAAGTTTCCAGACACTGATTGCGGCAACAGACAGCACGGAAAAAACCAATACCTGCCATTTGATGTCGATTGAAGGTATCAATAACAGTAGGCATCCTGTCACAAACGCAGAAGCCGCCATCCACAAAAAGAAAAAACCGGGAGCCAGCAGCTCTATCACTAACAAAACCAAGGCTAATACCCACCAATTCCAAAAAACAAGCTCTAGTTCGGCCATGTCAGACTTTCTTGGTAAAGGTTTCTTTGGCTAGTTCGGCTATACCGCCGAGCGCGCCGATTACACTTGAGGAATCCAGCGGCATAAAAACCAGTTTGCTGTTATTAGCAGCGCCTATCTCTTTTAATGCTTCGATGTATTTTTGCGCGACAAAATAGTTAATGGCCTGGACATCGCCTTTGCTGATAGCTTCCGACACCATTAACGTCGCTCTGGCTTCTGCCTGAGCCAAACGCTCTCTAGCATCAGCATCGCGGTAAGAAGCTTCCTTGCGGCCTTCAGCTTCCAGTATGGCCGCCTGTTGCGCACCTTCTGCACGTAAAATCTCAGATTGCCGTAAACCTTCAGCCTCAAGTATCGAGGCACGTTTCAAGCGCTCGGCTTTCATTTGTCTGCCCATGGCTTCGACCAAATCTTTGGGCGGGGCGATGTCCTTTATTTCAATACGTGTGACTTTAATGCCCCAGGGGGAGGTCGCGTCATCCACGACGGTCAGGAGTCTTGCATTGATGTCATCCCGACGCGACAACAATTCGTCCAGATCCATTGAGCCCATGACCGTACGAATATTTGTCATCACCAGATTCAGTATCGCCCAACTCAGTTGGCTGACTTCATAAGCGGCTTTGGCCGCATCCATAACCTGATAGAAAATCACTCCATCGACGGTAACCATCGCATTATCTTTGGTAATCACTTCCTGTGACGGTACGTCCATCACCTGTTCCATCATCACCATCTTTTTACCGATACGATCAATAATCGGCATGATAATATTCAAACCAGGGGTTAGCGTATTGGTATATTTTCCGAAACGCTCGACCGTGTACTCCATACCCTGCGGAACCGACTTGACGCTCATAAACACGATCAAGACTGCAAAAACCAATAACGCTAAAACAAAAATACCCATAAAACCTCCTGATTTTTTTGGCACGGGATGCGCCAGATTCGACCGGTCTAAACAGCTTTTGTCTGTCGACTGAAAAATAATGTTAACAATTAACACCCTGAGAAAGTAAAAATCGTTAAAATAACGCTCTTGCGTGTTGCAAACTGCCACGCAACTAATAATAATATAAATCTATCTAAATGTAAGTTAACGAGTAATTATAATGCTGATAAACGCCGCTATAGACACAGGGCTTCTGACCCTGCTTTTTTTTATTGTTGGAATGATTAAGCCTAGCTGGCCTTTATTCTTTTTGAAAAAATCGGACAGATTTATGATTCTGATCATATCTACGGTTTTTTTTATGATTACCTTTACGCTTTTTGGCGAGGGTAATCGGCAAAAAGCGCTGGATGAACAGGCAGCTAAAGAAACAGTTGCCAAAACCCTGACACCGGCGTCCGCGCCTGTTCCTGTGCCGGTCCCCGATGTACCTGCGGCCGCACCGAGTTCTCCAAAAAATTAACACCGGCAGACCCCGCCTGATAACCTTATTTAAAGCGCTAGCCTCACAGCTGCTGGGACTGGCGCTTACAGTCGCTCTGGCCAGGATGTCACCTGATTTTTTTCACGGCGCTGGACGTTTGACAGTAACTCAAGGTGTTGCGGCCGCCATCTGCAGCATCATTTTACGTCAGCCGTACTGGTGGATGCCTATCCATTTATTGTTTTTGCCTTCAGCAATTATGCTGCTTACTTTGCAATTGCCTTCCTGGTTGTATTTGCAGATCTTGCTGGTGTTTGGACTGGTGTTCTGGGGTACGGTCAAGGGCGATGTACCGCTATTTTTGTCTTCCACTGCCGTAGCGGATGCAGTAGCGTCTATCGTTAATGGTGAACACGCCCATGCTTTTGCCGACCTGGGTGCCGGCGTCGGTTCTGTGGCCGTGCCGCTAGCGCAGCAGCAAACCCTAATGGTCGAGGCCTGGGAACATGCGCCGCTACCGTGGCTGATTACTTCCTGGCGCTGCCGAAAACTGCCGAATGCGAGCGTAAAACGTGCCAGCTTATGGGGCTGTAATCTAGCCGGTTATGATGTGGTGTTTGCGTTTCTATCCCCGGCGGTCATGGTGAGACTGGGCGAAAAGATCAGGCGTGAAATGCTGCCCGGCAGCGTGATTATCTCCTCATCCTTCCCAATACCTGATTGGGAACCTGAAGCAATAATACAGATTGAAGACAGGCGCAGCACAAGGCTTTTTTGCTACCGGCTATAGTATTTTTAGCTAGTTTGATCAAGCACCGATGATCTAGGATTAAACCCCAGCAATAAATCCCACTGCCTCAATACCCGCAATCGCGCAACGCTCGTCCTGGTCAGAAATATCGCCGCTAATACCTACCGCGCCAATCAGATTATTTTTGGTATCGCGTATCAGAACGCCGCCCGGCACCGGCATTATTTTTCCATCAGTCATATTCAGCAACGCATTCATAAAATCAGGCCGCTCAACAGCCACGCTGGCCAGACTGCGCGATGAGATGCCCATGCTGACCGCACCCCAGGCCTTTGCAATCGCAATCTGCTGCCGGATCATGGTCGCGCCATCTTCCCGTTGCATGGCTTTTAAATGGCCGGATGCATCCAAAACGACCACGGTAAGCGGCGCCAAGTTTAACTTCCTGGCTTTGTTGGTCGCGGTATTGATAATAATATTGGCTTTTTCAAGTGTCAATTCTTTCATTTCGTGTTCTCTGGTGGTTATTTCAACAGCGGCAGCAGTTGCGGCCATACTTTTTGTGTAATGAATGGCTGGCCATTGGCATTGGGATGCAGGCCGTCCGCTTGCATCATGTCTTTGGTCAGGGCGATATCTTCCATGATAAAAGGTACATACGGAACACGCAGCTCCTTAGCTAGCTGCGGATAGATAGTATAGAAAAGCGCAATATAGCGTGAACCGTAATTGGGCGGAATTTTCATGGCCAGCAGTAATACCTTGGCACCGGCATCTTGTGCACGATGGATAAGCTCGGCGAGATTACTTTTGATCAAGGCCGGAGGCAATCCACGCAGTCCGTCATTAGCACCTAGTTCAATGATCACAACATCCGGTTTGTACAAGGATAAAGCTTGGTCAATACGCGCTAAACCACCGGCTGTGGTGTCGCCACTGATGCTTTCATTATGGATAATATGATCAGAACCGTTTTCATTCAGTTTTTTCTGCAATAATGATACCCAGCCTTGAGTGACTTCAATTCCGTAGCCGGCACTGATACTATCTCCCAATACCACAATGGATTTGGCCGTAGCGACCATCGACATTAATGAAATTATCACGACAAATAAAAAACGGGTCATTATGCAAGCTCAATCATTGAATACTATCATCCTAACGGAAAATCTGGGTAAATCGGTTGCCACGTCGGATGGAATACTACATATCTTGTCATCCATAGAGTTGATAATCAAATCCGGTGAGAGTATTGCGATCGTTGGCGAGTCGGGCTCCGGAAAATCGACCTTAATCAGCCTGCTGGCCGGCTTGGATACGCCGACAACAGGATCTATCAGTTTGAATGGGCAATGTTTGACCGCGATGAACGAAGACGGCAGGGCAGAGCTACGTAATCAGCTGATAGGCTTTGTGTTTCAGTCCTTTCAATTGCTGCCGGGATTGACCGCACTTGAAAACGTAATGCTACCTTTGGAATTAAGGGCTAATAAAAATGCCAAAACACTAGCAGCCGCATTATTGGCTAGAGTCGGTCTGTCACACCGCTTAACGCATACCCCCCAGAAACTTTCCGGCGGCGAGCAACAGCGTGTGGCCTTGGCCAGAGCCTTTGTGACTCGGCCGGCAATCTTGTTTGCCGATGAGCCGACCGGCAATCTGGACAGAAAAACCGGCGCGACTGTGATCGATTTACTGTTCGAGCTTAATCAGGAAAATCACACTACGTTAATATTGGTCACGCATGACCAGGCCCTGGCAGCTCGCTGCCAGCGTATCATTAAACTGGAGGCCGGACGTATAGTGCCTGACCGCCATGATTGAAGAATAGAACTCGGATGATGCAGATTAGACGGATTTGAACGGATTTTTAAAAATCTAATCTGCTTACGCATTTAAGCCGCGATTATCCGTTTAATCCGTATTCAATTTTAAACTGCTGAGTAATTACCTTAATCTTATGGACACGCTTATGACCCGTTTTAATTTGGCCTTGCGGCTACTCTGGCGTGACAGCCGTTCCGGCGAATTAACGATACTGGTTCTGGCCCTGATCATTGCGGTCACCAGTTCAACTGCCATAGCGCTGTTTGCGGATCGTCTGCAACGCACGATGATCACTCAGGCGGCGGAATTTCTGGCGGCCGACCTAGTTCTCTCAAGCCCAGCCATGATATCTGAAGAATGGCTAAGCAAGGCGAGCCAACTCAAGCTTTCTAAGGCGCAAACACTTGAGTTTTCCAGTGTGCTGATCGAGCATGACGAGCTGTTATTGGCCGGCATTAAAGCCGTCAGTTCCGCTTACCCATTGCGCGGCTTTTTAAAAACAACCGCCACAGAGCATTCGTCTGAAACCATCGAGCACACAGGCCCCGGGGCCGGAACCGCCTGGGTTGAAAAACGTATCCTATCGGCGCTTAAAGTTAAGCTCGGCGATAATCTGCAGATCGGAGAAAAACAGCTGACTATCAGCAAGGTCATAAGTTACGAACCCGACAAGCGTGGCGATTTTTATAGCTTCTCGCCGCGCGTGATGATCAGTACCGACGATTTGCAAGCGACCGGCATTTTGCAGCCGGGCAGCCATGTGCATTATTTCTTTCAATTTAGCGGCGAGGCTAAAAACTTATCGGACTTCAAGCGCTGGCTTAAACCGCAGCTGAATCCGTCCCAGCGCATCATGGACATCCATGAAGATCGCCCAGAGCTGGGTTCGGCGCTGGAACGCGCGGAACGTTATCTGGGCTTATCCAGCATTATCGTCATTTTAATTTCCGGCGTCGCGATTGCGATGGCAACCCGGCGCTATACCGAACGGCACTTTACTGCGACCGCGATACTGCGCTGTCTGGGCTGCAAACAGAACGAAATACTTTGGCTTTATGCCAGCCAGTTTGTGGTGTTGGGATTATTTGCCAGCGCGGTAGGTTCCTTGCTGGGCTGGTTTACGCAGCAGGCGCTGTTTCAGTTACTAAGATCGCTGTTACCTCAGCAGGTCGCCAATCCCGGTTTGTTGGCTATTTTTTTCGGGCTTATTATCGGCATGGCGGTTTTATTGGGTTTTGCGCTGCCACCGTTATTAAGCCTTAAGCAGGTTTCACCGTTACGGGTGTTGCGCCGCGAACTGGAGCCTTTGCCCGCTAGCGCATGGCTGGTTTACGGTTTGTCCATAACCATGGTCGGCCTATTGATTTGGCGCTACACCGAAGATTTTCGCATGACTGCGACTATTATCGGCGCAGGCTTGAGCGTCTTACTGCTGCTCGGTTTGATGGTTTATACCTTGCTGCACTTAAGCCGGAAACTGCTGCCGCATCTAAGTCTGACCTGGCGTTTCGGCTTGCAGGGTTTAGTAAAAAACAGTAGGAGCAGCGTCAGTCAGATACTAGCTTTCAGTCTTACGCTGATGGCGATGGTACTCAGTTTGACGGTGCGTACCGATTTAATTGAGGACTGGCAAAAGCAGTTGCCTGCAACCGCCCCGAATCATTTTGCGCTAAATATTTTTCCCGAACAACAGCAAAGCTTCCAACAAGACCTGCAACAGCAAAACATCAACGACAGCCGCTTTTATCCGGTGATCAGAGGCCGTCTGGTCGCGATCAACAATACACCGGTACAACAAATCGTCAGCAAGGATAGCCAGGGTGAAAGCGCCACGCATCGCGAATTAAGCCTTACCTGGACTCAGGAACTGCCGGAAGAAAATAAAATTACAGCCGGAAACTGGTGGCAAGATCAGCAAACAGGACAGGTGTCTGTCGAGCAGAAATTAGCAAAAAGCCTGAAAATAAACTTGGGTGATACCCTGACCTTTACAATCGGCAGCCAGCAGGTCATGACCACGGTTGCCAGCATCCGCGAACTTCGCTGGGATACGATGAAGCCGAATTTTTACATGATATTCTCGCCCGGCACGCTGGACGCCTTCCCCAGCACCTTGATCACCAGCTTTTATTTGCCGAAAAGCCAAAAAGATTTTTTAAACGTGCTGGTAAAAAAATACCCCAGCACCACGGTTCTTGAAGTCGATTTAATCCTGCGCCAATTACAAACCATCCTGAGCCAATTAAGCGCAGCGATCAATTATCTGCTGTATTTTGCGCTACTGGCCGGATTCACAGTATTGTTCGCAGCCGTTTATGCAAGCCTGGACAGCCGCATCCATGAAGGGGCGTTAATGCGTACGCTAGGGGCAAAGCGCGCATTTTTAAGAAAAACCCATGTCATCGAATTTAGCCTGCTCGGACTGATATCCGGCCTGTTAGCGATAGTTCTCTCCGAAGCCATACTATACGCACTGTACACGCAGGTCATGCATATCGAATACCATGCCAATTTTTATGCCTGGATTTGCGTGCCTGTTACCGGCGCTTTGTTCGTGGGCCTGGTTGGAACCTGGGGCGTAAGAAAGGTGGTTAATAAAGCGCCACTCCAGGTTTTAAGGGAACTTTAATGCCGCTCATTAATATGACGGGGGCTAGACGGCTCAGCATGGACGCTGAGCATAGGTCAAATGCAGCCTGCTTTTTTCCAAAATGAATGTTATGGTATGGTTAGCCAGAAAAATTTTGTCTTTTGTAGAGCTGATAAATTCGCAGCTGCAACTTGAAAATCAGTCGGGCAGATCCAATCTGGGCATCTATATTCATCCGTTATTCATAAATATGAAGTATTTTATAAAGAAATAACTTAACTCGAGGTAATCGAAATGAACAAACTAACAACAGGCATCATTTTTATAGGCAGTGTATTAATCTCAGGTTGCTACAGCCAAGGCGGCTGGACGCCGACTGTCGATAGCTATAATGATCCCAATGCCTATCGAATCAACCAGGATATGGCTGAATGCAAAGACCTTGCCAGTCATGCCTCCGGCGGAACTGCAAAAGAAACTGCAATCGGCGCAGGAACAGGAGCCTTGCTTGGCGCCGCTGGAGGTGCAGTAGTGGGTGCATTTACCGGAAACCCCGGCATGGGAGCTGCGATAGGCGCGGCAGGGGGCGGACTTGGCGGCGGCGCAATGAAGGGACTTAGTTCGGAAGAAAAATTCAAAAATGCTTATAACAACTGCATGAGTGGTCGTGGACACCGTGTTGTCAGATAAATAATCAACGTTTAAATCTGCAATCAGCCTGCACAAGGATGTGTAGGCAACCAGCCCCGGATTTTCCGTAACGTCCCCTCCCCAGCTTCTTACCCTTCAGTTTCAAGTTTCGACCCGAATATATTTGGACATGGAGATGTTGCTAAAACAACAACTCCAATAAAGAATTGCCCGCCTGTTATAATGCGCGTCTTTTTAGACGCTTTAAACTAAGGGTTAGTTTTATATGAATTGGGCATACACTGTTTCCGGCTTTTCTGTAGGGCTATTAGTCGGCGTGACCGGCGTAGGCGGGGGATCGCTGATGACTCCGTTACTGGTTTTTCTGTTCGGTTTCAAACCAGCCGTCGCGGTAGGCACCGATCTTCTGTTTGCCGCAATTACCAAAACCGGCGGCGTCTGGGTGCATCATAACCATCATAGTTCGGTGGACTGGAAAATTGTCGGCTGGCTGGCGCTGGGCAGCTTACCTTTTGCTGTGGCTACCTTGTTCGTGCTCAAACATTACATGGAAGTCGGCAAGGAAACCACCGGGGCGATTACTTTTACGCTGGGTATAGCGCTGCTGCTGACTTCTGTCTCGCTGATCGTACGCAGTCTTTTATTAAAACGGGCGGCGAAGCTGCAGCCGATTGATGATGAGCACAGCACGCCCGAGAATGCCGGACGCTTCAAGCATCTGCAAATACCAGCCACCATATTGATCGGCGCGGTACTGGGCATACTGGTTACACTCTCGTCTGTGGGCGCAGGAGCCTTGGGTACCGTCGCACTGTTGTTTCTTTATCCCCGCATGACTACACTGAAAATAGTCGGCACCGATTTGGCTCATGCTATTCCGCTTACGGCAGTCGCAGGACTGGGGCATCTCAGTTTGGGTAACGTGGATCTGGTTTTATTGGGCAGCCTGTTGATAGGCTCTTTGCCGGGTATCTGGATTGGTAGCCACCTGAGCGCCAAGATTCCTGAACGGTTTTTACGACCGTTTCTGGCTGTGATTTTGATGTTAATCGGACTAAAATTTGTCCTGCAATAAAAGTAGCCGCCAACTTGAACTTAAATTTTTAGGACATTTAGAGCATAAAATGAGTTCAATACCGGTTGATTTATCTGCAATTAGGCGTAAATCTGACTAACAAGCCTCGCTAATCAAAGCTAAGCATAATAGAAAAATCACCCGGTAGATGAACTATGAACAATCATTCGACTGATCAAACAGAGGCTGAAAAATTGCATTCCTTAAAGAATCTGACTGCGGCCGTATATCTTTGTCAGGTACTGGCTTTTGCATTTGCAGGCTTGCCATTGCTGGTGGGAGCAGCAATTAACTTCATGAAGCAGAAGGACGTGCAGGGAACCTGGCTGGAATCTCATTTTGATTGGCAGATCAGAACCGTGTTGATAGCTTTGGCTGGCTCGGCCTTGGCTGGTATGACGATTGGACTGGGAATTGGAATTTTTATTTTGATTGCAACCCTGGTGCTGATGGTCTACAGAATCGTGGTCGGCTGGCATGCATTGAATTCAGGCCAGCCGGTTAGAGAATGACTCTACAAACAGAATTGGCCACAAAAGCCAACGCAAAATAATACGTTCGATTAGTCTTTCGTGGATTATCCGTATTTAATCATTTCTTAATGTTCCCTACCTTATATCCTAATGTTTACTAGCTATAGTTGAATCATGTAACCCTCTACAGACCAAGTATATGACCAGTAAAGCAAACATACGTATTAAAAAGCCGACTCTGCCGCTGATTCTGGCATTTGGATTAATGACACTTAGCGGTTGTCAGATGATGCCACCTTTTTTTTCTGAGGATCAAACAAATGCCGCTATTGAGCTTCCAGAACCTCAAGCGGAAAACATAGTCACCCACGAATTCGAACTGCCTGACGGTGAAAACATGGTCGGCACGATTGCCGTAATCGATACCCGCGATAATGACGCGCTACCGGATATTGCCCGGCATTTCGGCCTGGGCTATAACGACATCAGCATCGCCAATTCAACTGTTTCCCCGTGGACACCCCAGCCGGGCAGTCGTGTTCTGCTGCCCTCGCAATTTATACTTCCCGAATCGCCGCACAAAGGGATAACGCTGAATCTGGCGAATATGCGCTTGTTTTATTACCCGAACAAACAACAGGATAAGGTCTACACCTATCCGGTCGGCATTGGTAGGCAGGGCTGGAATACACCGATGGGACTGACCCGTATCGTCGCCAAGGATGATCATCCAGTCTGGACTGTCCCCGAGTCTATTCATCGGGAACATGCCGAAAAAGGCGATTCCTTGCCCAAGGTAGTCGGAGCAGGACCTGACAATCCACTGGGTCTTTATGCGATGCGGCTGGGCATTCCCGGTTATTTAATCCACGGCACCAACAAACCCTACGGTATCGGTATGCAGATCAGTCACGGCTGTGTGCAGCTATACCCAGAGGATATTGAAGTGCTGTTCAAAAAAACTACGGTAGGTATGCCGGTGCGCATCCTTCATCAGCCCTATTTGACCGCTTGGCAACAGGACATGCTCTATCTTGAAGCGCATGAGCCCTTACCCAAATGGGCCAAGGATAAAGCCAAGCTGAAAAAACAGGTCGTGCAGCAATTACATAAACTCAGCGACCAAAAAAACGTGGCTGTCGATTGGGAAAAGGTCGAGCGCATTATCCAGCGTGCCGATGGCATTCCTACGCCGGTATTAATGCATAGCCCCGATGTAGCGGAAATTTCGGCAAAGGCGGTGCTGCTGAAACATCCAGGACAATTCTATGATCAGCCTGTCATAGGAGAGTTAAAAGAGAGCGACTGGTCCATACGGGTGGCCAGTTTTAATGACGAAACACAGGCTCAGCAACTGGCTACCATGCTTAATCATCAGGGGCCGATCATACCCGCCCGCAAAGTTCAGAAAAACGATGCCTATCAGGTCATCGCCGGTCCTTTTAAGAACAAAACGGCCATGAAAGCCGCCGTAAAGCGTATCAAAATGGACTTTGAAATTGATGGGGAGCCGTTAAAACCTCATTTAACGTCAATAGAGTTTATGCACAATTAGCAAAGTGAGCCGTTTGCCATCGTTGACTCTGTATATTGACTAGTCGACAGATCGTTTCCATACGAAAGTATAGAGCCAATGAGAATAGCGAAGTGGCAACAATCGCCCAATATTTCACCCAGCCAATGCAATCTTCCACACTGACACCAAAGGCATTGAATTCACAATTAAACTCTTCCTGTTACTAGGTCAGCTCTTCCCCTCCACTTTCTTGAATGGGGTAGAACATATCCGAGGAAAGATTTGGATGCTGCAATGAAATGGGCAAAGCTAAAAACCGTCCGATTGGCAGAAAGCTCCGCTACATGAGGCTGATACAGTTTCTATTTATCAGTTAAAGGCATGAAGGAAATATCTTGTTCCAGAATTTAAGCCTTAGTTATCTGATGTTTTTTTAACAGGCGGCGCAATAAATTAAAACTCAAGTACGCGATAAAGTGGCTCCTGTAGCAAATGGAGAGCTTTTTGCCCCCCAATTAAAACATTTTAAGAATGCCCGTTGTTTTTTACGAATGCCCTGAATTGCTGACAAATTAATATCTTATATCCAATAATAGTCTACTTTGTGTCAGTTTTAAGGCTAATTATTTCGGTTTTATGTGTTTCCCTCGAATGTGCTCAGGACAAAATACCTGGACTGCAGCCTTGCTATTGGATGTAGCTAACATTAATTACAAATCTTTATAAATGTTGATTTTAAATTAAATGCACTTATAGTTGTTCAATAAAATCATCAACCTTTCAGAGTAAGCTATGCAGCATTTTCGTTTTTCTTTTTTCGTCACCGCCGTTTGTTTAGCGGCAGCATTTTATTGGGGTGGAATAATGGGCGCTTTTATCGCCATTATTCTGGGCGTCCTCGAAGTCAGTTTATCCTTTGACAATGCGGTTGTTAACGCATCCATTCTAAAGCGCATGGATGAGCGCTGGCAGAAGTATTTTTTAACCTGGGGGATATTGATTGCTGTTTTTGGTATGCGCCTATTGTTCCCTATCGTCATTGTTTCTGCGGCCACCGGTATCGGCTTTGTCGGCGTGACCGAGATGGCATTAAATGACACTGCGACTTATGCCAAACATTTAACCGAGTCACATGTGCAAATTGCAGCATTTGGCGGCATGTTTCTACTGATGGTGTTTTACTCGTTCATTTTCGATGAAAGCCGTGAATTGCATTGGCTGGGCTACCTGGAAAGAAAACTGGGGGCCTTCGGAAAACTGGAAGCGATAGAAATTATCATGGCCTTGGGACCGCTATTAATCATCCAAAACTATTTGCCCCCGGAAATCCGTTTGGAGGCCCTGGTTTCGGGTATTACAGGCGTTATTCTGTATGTGATCGTGGATAGTCTGGCGACCTTGTTTGAATCTGAGGAAGAAGGTGAGGAAGTCGTTGCAGTGCTTAAAAAAAGCGGCATGATGAGCTTTATTTATCTTGAAGTGCTGGATGCATCGTTTTCATTCGATGGCGTAATCGGCGCGTTTGCGATTACTAAGGATGTGGTCATTATTATGCTGGGCTTGGCTATCGGTGCGATGTTCGTGCGTAGCCTGACCGTGTATCTGGTACGCAAAGGCACGCTGGATGAATATGTTTTTCTGGAGCACGGCGCGCATTATGCTATAGGGGTATTGGCAGGCATCATGCTGATTAGCATGACCCATCATATTTCCGAAATTATCACCGGCTTGTCGGGAGCAGTATTGATCGGCTTATCGGTGATTTCGTCTATCCGTTACAAAAAACAAATGGCCTGATTTTTGTATTTATAACAGAGAGGGCAATCTGCTTTATGTTTGCCCTCTGTGCACAACTGATCATGCTTTAACGCCTCAATACATTTGGTATTTGTGTTGCCAGGCTATCAAAACAGCATCCACAGCTCTCGGCAATTTGTTCGAATGAGCATATCCAAGCTAGCTCAAGCAAGATGAAGATTTCAAAAACTCTGCTGTTATGCCTCGTATGCTCAGCAACCACTGTTCTAGCCAAAGATGCCATCCACCCGGAATTAAATGATTCAGACGAATTTTCACTGATGGGTGCTCTATCTGATATGAACTGGCATGATCTGAAAGATGAGCGCTGGAATATTTATTCTCAGGCGACTTATATTTCAAGCTTTAAAGACAGATTCTCTGCGGCCTATAGCAATTTGAACGGAACGCCCGATTCATTATCGGCCAAAGCAGAGCACAGCTTTACGGCTACATTTACTTCCTACCTTGGACTCAAGGCCTGGACAGGCGCAGAATTTTATGTCGCACCGGAAATGATTTCCGAGCTACCGCTATCCGGACTAAAGGGGATAGGCGGCAGTATTCAGAATTTCGAATTGCAAAAAAATGGTTCGGAAAGCGCCACCTGGTATCTGGCGAGATCAATTTACCGGCAAACCCTATCCTTCGGTGGAACCCAGAGCGAAGTTAAATCCGGCCCGATGCAATTAGGCGGCACGGTTGATAGTCGACGCTTTGTGTTTACCGGCGGCACGTTCAGCATACTCGACATATTTGATAAAAATACCTATGCCGGAGATTTGCGGCATCAATTTTTTAATATGACCTTTATGGCCAACGCTGCCTATGACTTTGCTGCCGATGCAGGGGGCTATTCCACAGGATTTGTTGGCGAATTTTATATGATGCCTGGGCTTTTCGATTCCGCCGCATGGCTGGCCCTAAAGATCCTAACGATCTGCCGGTGAATTTTAACCTGCTCAAGTATTACGGCGATCAGCTCGAATTTGAACATAAGCACAGTATCAAAGGCCAGCCGGGGGCGCTAAAATTATTGGCCTACCGAAACCGTGCAAGAATGGGGCGCTTCGCT
>CANNNN010000017.1 GCA_947506075.1 Methylococcaceae bacterium | reverse complement strand
TCAGTCTAGCGTTCTATCTAATTGTGCTTAGCAACACACTGATTCAATTTAACTGAGCGTATACCTCATGGGCATATGAATACACAAATTACACAGCTGAAGCTAACCGGCTGGAAGCCGGTGGCTTAAACCTTGTGATGGAAAGTTAAGAAGAGTTACATAACTATTCCAAAGATCACCTGGACTATGACTTGTCGGATTCAGCTTGAACGAGTGTAAGTAGTTATTCTTAAAGGTCGTTTGGAAACTGTCTATCACCTTGTCGGGTCCGACATTGTCAGATTTGGTCTGTGGAGTCGTGGCACCAGATAGTTCCCGTAAGTCAACGCAATATAGACGTAACTCGGGGGATACTACAATCCCTTTTCCCGAAACATCAGTTAAGAAGCTATCGCTCAAGAAACTTGTGTTGCACAGATGAGCCGCGTCGATCTTTATGCCACCGTCTTTAACGTAAACTCCCACATCTACCTGAATTTTTGCAGTGTCACTTAGATAGTTTTCATAGGGTTTTGGCAATCCATATTTCAAACATAACTGGGAAACTTTATAGATAAGCAAACAAAACATTATTGCTCGCATCTCTACATGTCGCTTATAGCTTTCCTTGGCATCATCGGGCAAAACATAATATCCGAGGTTGCTTTGTTCCATTTGTCTTGCCATTTTTGTTGTCTCCTGACTGATTCAATGAAGCTCGTAGGGTGAGTAGAGCGATAGCGAAACCTATCACCAATTCCATCACATTGATTAACCATAATAAGATAGCTTGACCTTGTTCCCACACGGCGCGTGGGAACAAGGTCAAGCAGTATTGGAGTCAGATTGGATTAATTTTAATTGAAAATTATTACCCATCAATCGAGTCTGACCCCATAGATATCATCACGGAAACATGAGCTTGAATACCCGCGGCTGTGTCGGCATGTGAACGTCGAAGTCACACGTATCGATAAGCATAGACACCTGAGGTTCCGTTGTGGCCATACCACGCAACGCCTGCTCGACTGCTGTAAAGGCCACCTGCGTATAATAAGCCCCCATTGGCACAGGAGTCGGTCTACCCGCAGATTTGGGCAAGAGATAGATGCGTTCCTTCAAGTTATCGGGATTGGCAAGGCAGACCACCCCTTGCTGCACTAGGTCCCGATAGCCAGCCATAAGATGAGGGGTTGGCTCATAGGTGGTGAAGACATCAGGAAAACCATTACGTGAGCTATATCGTTCCAGCGGATCCCAATACGCCATTCCTAGACCGGAAATACCAATGTGTGTAGCGTAATGATTGGCAAATGGCTCACGCGATGTACGACTAACCACCAAAGCACCGTTTTGAACCTCAATGCGAACTGCGTTGGGTGCTGAAGCCGGATTTACCAGCCCCCCGGGGACATTGCGTACATTAACGGAAACGATGTCAGCGTCGGCTTTCTGGCAGATTTTTTTGTCTTCCTCTCCAGCTGAACCTCCGATTTGCAACAACGCCAACTCCTCCTTCGGTACACCAAGGATGGCCATTAATTGTAGGAACCCCTTAGCGCGCCCCATACAATTGCTGTTACCGGTATAATCGTTGTCGAAAGGCGACTGCTGCGCATTGTAATGGTAAACCACACCCTTCGCGATGAGTTGATTGCAGTAGGTATCAAAAACATCCTGAACATCGGACTCGCGCATCGGTTCACCGACAAGCTTCTGGCGCAGCCGTATAGCCTTTAATGAACTCAAGGTTAACAAGGATCCAGCAAAGAACAACTTAACCTTGTTCATGTCCAGTTTTCCAAAGCCTTCGCCAAAGCCTTCTGGAACGAGGACGCGATCATCCGCATCGACGTGACCGCTCGATCGGTAGGACGACCACAAAAAAGGTGTTTTCTTAAGTTCACCAAACTTCTGGGTTAAAGCAGGCATAATAGTATCTCCACAAAAATAAAATACAATATCTGGGTTCAGGTAAACTTAAATCACTCTGACCCAATTTTCCACTGGATAATTATTACACTCAAAACTCATAAACAAACTCCCCGTCAACCACCCTGACATGCACGCGCTCAATAGCATTCCCTTCCATCATCCGCTTCAAAAACTCGGCACTGATACTGGGCAACAGGGTATTGGTTAAAATGGTATCTATCATCCGCCCGCCACTTTCCAACTCGGTACAACGGCTGGCAATCAGGTTGATCACCTCATCATCAAAGGTAAACGGCACTTTATGGCTTTCCGCAACGCGTTTTTTAATCCGTCCCAATTGCAAACGGGTAATCGCCCGAATCATCTCGTCGCTGAGCGGATAATAAGGAATCACGACCAAGCGGCCCAATAAAGCCGGCGGGAATATTTTTAACAAGGGTTCGCGCAAGGCTTTGGCAATATCATCGGGTTCCGGCATCAGTTCAGGATCTTTACACAGATTACTGATCATCTCGGTGCCCGCATTGGTGGTCAGCAAAATCAGGGTGTTTTTAAAATCGATCACCCTGCCCTCGCCGTCTTCCATCCAGCCTTTATCGAAGACCTGAAAGAAAATCTCATGCACGTCGGGATGGGCTTTTTCGACTTCATCCAGCAATACCACGCTGTAAGGTCTGCGCCGCACGGCTTCCGTCAACACCCCGCCTTCGCCGTAACCGACATAGCCCGGAGGCGCGCCTTTCAAGGTCGAAACGGTATGCGCCTCCTGGTATTCGCTCATGTTGATGGTGATGATATTTTGTTCGCCGCCGTACAATGCTTCGGCCAGGGCCAAGGCGGTTTCGGTTTTACCGACGCCGGACGTACCGGCCAGCATGAACACGCCGATCGGCTTGTTCGGATTGTCCAGACCGGCGCGCGAGGTTTGCACGCGTTTGGCTATCATGTCCAGCGCATGGCGCTGGCCGATGATGCGTTGTTCGATGTTGTCGGCCAGGTGAATGATGTTGTCGATTTCATTCTTGACCATACGCCCGACTGGGATGCCGGTCCAGTCACCGACCACCGAAGCCACGGCTTGCGCGTCAACGCTGGGTAAAATCAGCGGCGATTCGCCTTGCAGTTCGTGCAGTTTGGCTTGCAGGGCTATCAGCTCTTCCAGCAATTGCTCTCGCGTTAACGGATCGACTGTCGGCGCGGCTTCCGCGTCGGCCACAACGGCATCGGCGGCCTTTTCCAGCTCGCTGTCCGTGCCTTCGACCTTGCCGGTCAAGGAGCGGAGTTGCTGCCGTATCTCAAGGATATTTTTGACCAGTTCGCGTTCCGCATTCCAGCGTTGTTCCAAACCGACCAAACGTTCCTGTTCGAACGCCAGTTTTTCCGCTGCCAGGGTTTCGCGGTCTTTAATATCCACGCCGACGGCTTTTTCACGGGCAATGATTTCCAGTTCGGTATTCAGCGCATTGATGCGTTTTCGGCAATCGTCGACTTCGGCAGGCACCGCATGTTGACTGATAGCGACGCGGGCCGACGCGGTATCGAGCAGGCTGACCGATTTGTCGGGCAATTGCCGCGCCGGAATATAACGGTGCGACAAGCGTACCGAAGCTTCCAGCGCTTCATCGAGGATTTGCACTTGATGGTGTTTTTCCATGACCGAGGCCACGCCGCGCATCATCAGGATGGCTTTTTCTTCGCTAGGCTCGTTGACTTGCACGACCTGGAAACGGCGGGTTAAAGCAGGGTCTTTTTCGATGTGTTTTTTGTATTCGGCAAACGTGGTCGCGGCAACCGTGCGCAAGGTGCCACGGGCCAAGGCCGGTTTTAACAGATTGGCTGCATCGCCGGTGCCTGCCGCACCGCCGGCACCGACCAGGGTATGCGCTTCGTCGATAAACAAGATAATCGGCTTTTCGGAAGACTGTACTTCTTCGATGACTTGACGCAGGCGGTTTTCAAACTCGCCTTTCATGCTCGCGCCGGCCTGCAGCAAGCCGACATCGAGGGTCAGCAAGCTGACGTCGCGCAACGACGGCGGTACATCGCCGGCGACAATTTTTTGCGCAAAGCCTTCGACGATGGCTGTCTTACCGACACCCGCCTCGCCAGTCAAGATCGGATTGTTCTGGCGGCGGCGCATTAAAATATCGATGACCTGACGGATTTCTTCATCACGGCCGACGATGGGGTCCATCTTGCCGGAACGCGCCTGCTCTGTTAAATCGACGGTAAATTGTTTCAGGGCTTGTTGTTTGCCCATTTGCGCCGGAGCCATCGCGCCGCTGGCCTCGCCGGGCACCGCGCCGCCGCCGACATGAAAACCATCGCTGGACGTTAAGCCGTGTTCCGGCGAGCCGCTCAGCAGTTCGTCAAAGCGCTCGGTTAAGGTTTCGACTTTGATTTTATCAAATTCTTTGGAAATGCTGGTCAGCGCGTGGCTTAAACCTTTGGTTTTTAAGATGCCGACGATCAAATGACCTGAGCGCACTTGGGATTCGCCAAACATCAAGGTGCCGAACACCCAGCCGCGTTCGACCGCATCTTCAATATGCTGGGATAAATCGGAAATAGACGTGGAGCCCCGGGGCAAACGGTCCAGCGACTCGGTAAAGTCTTTGGCGAGCCGCGACGGGTCGAGATTGAACTGGCGGATGATAAGATGTAAGTCGGAGTTTTGTAACTGCAAAATCTGATGCAACCAGTGCACCAGTTCGACATAGGGATTGCCACGCATTTTACAAAATACGGTGGCACCTTCTATGCCTTTGTAGCAGACGGTGTTTAGTTTGCCAAACAAGGCAACGCGGCTAATTTCGGTCATTTTTTATCCTCAGGTTATATTTATAGATAATCGGTTTTCACGGTGCGCACAGCGCACCCTACACATTTACAGCTTCCCCCAAAACGGATTCAACCTAAGGTCATCCGCATCATATTCAGACCCACGCTCACCTAGCCACGAGGTCCAGCCCAAACGAGTCCCCTCCCCTAACTGCGCACTCGGCACTTGGTCTTTTTTTAATATCAGATTTACATCCCAACTTAATTCATCACCGATATAATTACGGATAATCGCTACCAGTTGTTCAAGTCGATAGCCATCCGGCAATAAGCTTAGGTACTCGTTTAAATTCAATGGTCCAAATCGAATCCTGAATTTATGCTGGCAGCCCCAGACGCTTGAGCCCAGTATCGCCGAACAGCCCAATTCTCCGGTTCTTGGCGTCTCACCCAGGCGGGTTAAGTCTGTATTCTGAATAGCCAGCCATTCACCGACAAACTGCTCGATGCTGACGCTTAAGCGAAAATAGTCGGCCAATAAAGCCCTTAAACCTTCTGCCGGTTTGCTTTGACCTGCTAAAAACCCCGTGTAATAGGACTTGGCAAGATCCGGCATCGCATCGCGCTCGCGCAACGCGTCTGTGCCAAAACCGGCTAGCGAGCCGAGATAAGTGGAGAAACGATCGCTTTCAGGCCGGTCAAAACTGACGGTAGGTTCGGCATTTGCCCAGGCCCGATAGAATAAGCAGATCATCCGATGATGAAACATATCGGCAAAACCTGCCAAGGTGTGGTCGCGATGATAATGAATTCGCTCGCGGATATATTCGGTCAAATGGGTCGGCATAGGCCCATTGGTGCCAAACAATCCCAAAAATCGCTGTTTAAGCAGCGGAGTCAAGCCAGCTTTTCGCCGGGTAAAGGTGCTTAAGGTCGATGTTTCAAAGGTTAGTGAAACTTCCTGCCCCAAGCGTATAGGCGGTTCCAGGCTTGGGCGTTGTGATTGCCCGAAGCGGGCTTTGTCCTTATAAGCGCACTCTAAAAGACGCATCACTTGAAAAAAGCCGTAACGATACGGCTTATTTTCCAGCGCTGCTTCTAAGCGAGATGCCGCTGTCCGAGTCTGGTCGGCCATCGCATTATTTCTCCACGGTCACTGGTTTTTAGAACGGTTTCGGTAAATGAATTAAGAGAAACATACTGGGCAAAAAACTGCTCCATCACCATGCCTAATAAAAACACGCCACTACCCTCAAAGGCTGCTTCATCGACGGTCAGTGTGATTTCCAGTCCGCGCCCGAACACAATCGGCCCTGCGGTATTGATACGCCGGACGATAGGTAAGGACTGAATGGACAATACCCCTTCTATTTGTTTTCGAAAGCTGGAGTCGCTATTATCGCCATACAAGGACAAGAGGCTTCTCAAGGCTGAAGCCCCCTCTTTTTCATTATCATTAACCAGCGATAAGTAATTAAGCGACAGATGATTAATCAGCTTCCAGATAGTATCTTTATGCGCAGTGGATGGCCTCGGCTTGGTTGGACCGGAGAGACAGCGAATGGATTCGACTGGCGCGCCGGTTTGTATCGTAAAATCGGTTTTGCCTATGCCGATAGGCAGTTGCAAGGGTAAGTCACGATTGGTACACAACAACTCCAATCCCAATTGCTTTAAATCACTTTTAAAAGGCGCTTCATTACTGTCCACGATAGCAATATAAACTTCATTACCTATATAACTGGACCGGGGACCTTGCAGTTTTTGCTTCGTGGAAACAACCTGCGGCGAACGCGAAACGGAATAATAGGCGCGCTGCTGTTGATGACCGATGTCGCTGCTGGCCTGATAAAACGGCAAAAAGGTCTGTCGGTCGTCACTGCTGCTGCCGAAACCTGTCACCTCGCGGATTTGGTAAACCTCATAGTCCAAAGGCCGGGTTCGATCCGGAACTATATGATATTCATTGGTTTGATGGCTTAAATGAATTTGGTCTGCACGTTTGGGAAACACATTAAGCGCGGGCGTACAAAACAACGCAAAGCGTGTTATGTCAATTTCATTAACCAGCCGTGGATTACTGCGATTCAATAATATAATAAGATCGACTTCGTCGTCTGAACAGTGTTGCAAGCCTGCTTGTAATTGGCTCAGCTCAACAAACATATAACGCTCAGGAAAGGCGAAATATTCTTGTAATAAACGATAACCCTGGAATGAGCGCGGCGTGTAAGGCAGTAAGGCTTCATTTTCCGCAAAGCCGAGCGGGAGCACGGCGGCTTGCTTGATAATATGTTGCCAGGCATGCGGTTTAGTTGTCGGTTGAATCACCACAGCTATGCTATTAGCTAAAAGCTGCTCATAAATTTGCATCGGCAACTCACCTGTACCTCGCAGGTAAAGCGGCAAGTTATTCAAGGCCAGCTGATTAAACTTCAAGCCTGCGGTGGTTTTAAGGCGCAGACGGATACCGGCTTTAAGTCCGGGCAAACTGGGTATGCCCAGATTGGCTACCGCACCGACGCCTGACAAATACTCGGCTTCTATCAGCTCAATCGGCCAGAGAGTAAGGTCGTGGGCGGTGCGATATTCGCAGGCTGTTTGTGCCCCCTTACCCATCTGGCTGCGCAGCGATGTCGTTTTAGCAATCAAAAAGCCTTCGTTCAACGATCCTTCCATTAAATCGGGTTGAAACTGCACGACGGCCATAGAGGGCGTGGGAGCAAGATAATGCGGATAAACCATTTCCAGCAAATGCTGGGTAAAACGGGGGAATTGGGCATCGACTTTAAGCTGCACTCGCGCCGAAAGGTAAGCAAAGCCTTCCAGTAAGCGCTCTACATAAGGGTCGGCGCATTCGAAACTGTCCAGACCCAGTCGTCCGGCAATTTTTGGATATTCCAGCGCAAATTCGCCGGCCATTTCACGAATATGCTGCAACTCGTGGTTGTAGTATTTGAGTAATCGAGGATCCATCGCTTAGCCCCTATCTATAATTTCCATACTACCTGTTTCCAAATCCAGTTCGGTCCTAAGATAAAGACGTAAGGGTAAAGGCTGAGCCCAAAGGTCACCTTCAATGTCAAAAGTCATCGCATTTTGATTCATGTGATTTTCCGAGGCGGTCACTTTTACCACCACGGATTCCCTGGAAATTCTGGGTTCAAAATCCCATATCGCCTGGCGTATTTGTCGCTGAAGATCAGGCACATCGGCACTCGATAACGTGGTACCTACTAAGTCGGGAATACCGTAATTAATAACGGAATGCCTCGCTAAAGGGTAGTCATCCAGGCTTTGAACCGCCTCCAGTTTACCGGTATTTAATAACCAGGCTAAGTCTCTTAAAACGCATTGACGGAGTTTAGTCAATGATAAAACCCGTTGTTCTCGGGCTTCTTGAAGCTTTTCCGGCGCATCGTCGGTCAGCCTATCCAACAGCGACGGTTGCAGGCGTTCCTTTTGAGATAATTCTGCCATTGCCTTTAATGTTCAGTATCGACAAAAGTGACTTCACGAATATCCATCAGCGCATAGTCGGTTTCATTGGTGCTAAACAAACGCTGGCCTAAACCAATATAAAGCTCTTCATCCAGCTCTTGCCATTCGGTTTTACGCGCCAATTTTAGAGTCGAATCGGGGTGGTTTTCTGAATCAGGATAGCGTGTGGGTATCAAGCCCACGGATTCGCCGCCATTACGCCAGGTAAAATACGCTGGCGTCCACACCACATCGCGTAAGTCTGCGGGTTCTTCAATGCGTATGGCTTGAATATGCACAAAAGGTATCCAGTAATACTGGCCATTGACGATAGCTTCGAGCACTGGACCCAGTCGACTATCGGCATCGGCTAGCCAGTCAAACACTTCGCCGTTAATCGTTCCTGGCGTTGCTGGCGCGAGCTCAAAAGCCTGTTCACGCAGGTTTTTTGCGTCGGCGTATTGTTGTTGAGCTGTGTGTATCAGGGCTTGTTGTAATAGGGCTATCCATTGCTGAGGTTCGCCAAAAATCAATGGCGTTTTCAGTCCTGCGAAAATTTCTTTGCGTAATACTTCGCAGCGTAGTGCTTCACGATAGGTCTGCACCATAGGCAGGGTTGAGGCATCCAAATCGCCGGCCACATTGAGCTGCGTTAAGGCGCGGTCCCATTGCCCCAATACCGCAAGCAACTGAAATAGAAAAGTTCTGAGCTTGGAATCGGCTGGATTTTTTTTAATCTGCTGTTGCAGATTCGCCAAGGTTTCGCTTAAGTTGCCTTGATTTAAGTTTTTTTCCGCTTCTAAAAGCATTGCAACACTCCTTACGAATATTTGCAGGTTGTCATCCAACAGGTTGTCACACAAAAAGAAATGCGCCCATGCCTAAGCAGGACGCATCGCTTTCACAGCCAGGTTGTGCGTTAAACTTTAATGTTCGCAGCAATATCCCAACCGATAGTCTGAACAGCTTCCGGCGTACCGTCTGCTTTTTGTGGAGTGTATTCCAGCTTGAACTTGGCAAAGTTAAGAGAGATATTTTCTGTCAATCTATCTTCCCCGCCTGAACCGCCGGTGCTGAGCGAAGTAATCAGCACTTCGGTCATCGTAATTTTTACATATTCTACCGGGTTGGTACCCGCTTTCCTGACCACCAGGGTGACGGTTTCATGATGTTGACCGTTACAGGTAGACAGCATCAGGTCGGTGCTCGATTTTTCGATGTATTTGGTGATCGACAGATCCTGTACATTGACTTTACCCGCGCCCGCACCACCACCCATCTGGGCGTTACCGGAATTGGAAGCGCCCCAACTCCAGGCCAGTACGTCAATTTCTTCCTTATGCTTATCATCGCGTGACTCGCCTTTGATCGCAGGACCTTCAATCTTTAAAAACATATCCATAGCCATGAATATTCTCCTTATATTATTAGTTAAGTTAATTGCAAATGGTTGTCCGGTTGTTGTTCTGTTCTCGCTCTTAAATCCGGACTCCTTTAGGAGAGAGTTTTAAAATTAGCCCGCTTTAGCTGAAGGTAACTTGGATACCAAGCGCAACGAAACGGTTAAACCCTCAAGCTGATAATGCGGGCGCAAGAAAAATTGTGAGCGGTAATAACCTGGATTGCCTTCCACCTCTTCCACGCGCACCTCGGCTGCTGCTAAGGGCTTCATGGCCTTGGTGGTTTCACTGGACGTTGCCGGGTTGCCATCAACATATTGCATAATCCAATTATTAAGCCAGCGCTGCATGTCGTCTTTTTCCTTAAAGGAACCCACTTTATCGCGCACGATACATTTCAAGTAATGCGCAAAACGGCAGGTTGCAAACAAATAAGGCATGCGGGCAGCAAGGTTCGCATTGGCTGTTGCATCGGGATCGTCATATTCGGCTGGTTTCTGCAACGATTGCGCACCGATAAACGCCGCAAAATCGGAGTTCTTTTTATGGATCAACGGCATAAATCCCGCTTTAGCCAATTCAGCTTCACGGCGGTCACTGATCGCAATTTCGGTAGGACATTTCATATCCACGCCGCCATCATCGGTCGGAAAGGAATGCACGGGCAGGTTTTCTACCGCACCGCCGGACTCGATGCCGCGAATTCTTGAACACCAGCCGTATAATTTAAACGAACGATTGATATTGGTTGCCATCGCATAAGCGGCGTTTGACCAGGTATAATTGCTGCTGTTTGCCGCTTCGGTATCTTCTTCAAAATCGAATTCATCAACCGGATCGGTTTTAGCCCCATAAGGCAAACGTGACAAAAAGCGCGGCATTGCCATACCGAGGTATCTGGAATCTTCAGAATCACGCAGAGACCGCCAGGCGGCATAATCGGGCGTAGAGAAAATTTTGGTTAAATCGCGAGGATTAGCCAGTTCGCTCCAGGATTCCATTTGCAACGTAGAAGGCGCGACACCGGTAATAAACGGCGCATGTGAGGCTGCGGAAATTTGCGCAATTTGTGCCAGTAATTCCACATCTTGCGGGGAGTGATCGAAATGATAATCGCCGGTAAAACAGCCAAAAGGTTCACCCCCAAACTGACCGAACTCTTCTTCATAAATCTTTTTGAATAAAGGACTTTGATCCCATGATGTACCCTTGAATTTCTTTAAGGTCTTGCCCAGCTCTTTTTTCGAGATGTTCATGACCTTGATCTTCAGCGTCTCATCGGTCTCGGTATTGTTGACCATGTAATGCAGTCCGCGCCATGAGCCTTCCAGTTTTTGAAAATCATCATGATGCAGGACAAGATTAACTTGCTCGGTTATTTTTTTATCAATTTGGGCGATGATAGACTGAATTGAATTTATCGCATCATCGGATACAAACGTAGTATCTTTTAATACATATTCGGCCAGGGTTTGCACCGCTTTTTCGACTTCTTCCTTAGCTCTGTCAGACTTGGGTTTAAACTCCTTATTCAACAATGCCGAAAAATCGTTGCTTTCCTGTACTTCACCGGTCGCCGCAGCTGTAGCATTTTCTAATTCAGCCATGCTTATTCTCCGGCTTCTGGTTTGGGTGCTGCGCTAAGCGCTTGCAACAAGGCAGGATCATTGATGACTTTGGCAATTAATTCTTCCGCGCCGCCCTTACCATCCATATAAGTCACTAAATTGGCCAATTGAGTCCGGGCCTCGAGCAACTTATCCAATCCGGCCACTTTTCTGGCAATGGCCGCTGGTGAAAAATCATCCATGCTTTGAAAAGTCAGATCGACACTTAAATTGCCTTCACCGGTCAAGGTATTAGGGACATTAAAAGCGACGCGGGGTTTCATCGACTTTAATCGATCATCGAAATTATCTACATCGATTTCCAGTAATTTACGATCGGCAACAGGCGCCAAAGGATCGGCTGGATTACCCGACAAATCGGCCAACACGCCCATCACAAAAGGTAACTGTACTTTTTTTTCAGCACCGTACAATTCAACATCGTATTCAATTTGAACCCTGGGTGCGCGGTTACGCGCTATGAATTTTTGGCTGCTTTGTGCCATTTAACACCTCTCTTGTTGTTGTTAACGTTAATTTACTCGTCTTCTTGATTGCCTAAAATTATCTTCGCATCATTAATACCTGCCGGTGCGATATCTTTGAGTGCGTCCATAAAGCTTTTGCCAACCAGTCGTGTCGCCCGCTCAATGAACATAGGGACGGGACTGGATGGTTCATGTTTTTTATAATAATCGCAAACCAGATTTAAGGTTTTTATTACATCTTGATTATTATTGATTACGCCTGCTATTGATTTTGTTGCTGCAGTGGTAACGGTTCCACCTTCCTGAACATCATCTTCTATAGGCAGTTCGTCTCCTCCCACACCCCTGGTCTCCAGAGCCGCCGATAAAAAAGCTTTGCTGTCCTTTAGCAGTGTACGTAACTCAGTAAAACTGGGGGCATCACTGATTCCGACATAATCGGTAACTAACGCTTCCAATTGATTAAGGTTATCAAGACCCGCTGTTATAGCCTGAAAAGTTTGCTGTAAATGATCTAATTCACTGTCCTGAACAGCGCCATCCAGAGTAGCTTGGCTAACTTCTTTTTCATTGCTGGTTGCTGTGGACTTTCCAGAGGCAATGCTGATATCACGAAAATTGAATCGCCCTAGCGACTTGGATTCAACGAGAGGCGTTTTTTGCAGTGATTTAAGTAATGTTTCATTGTCACACAGTGATAATAGAACATTGATTCTTTCGGTAGGGTCATTGTCGTCATCAGGATCAAGCTGAGGATGAATACTATCCCAACGCTTTTCTACTGCAGTTCGAATCAACGTCAAACCGTCTTGTAACCCTGTAAAACCCTCAAGGGCTATCAGTGCACGTAAGTAACTTATTAATACGCGTAAATCGAGGGTTCTTGATAATAAAGACTCAGAAAGCTTTTTGATGTCACGCCAGTTAGGCGGTTCTGCTTCGACAACAGTATCGCCCATTTGCTGTTCGGGTTTACCTTTAATTTCTCGTTCAAGTTCAATAAAAACGGGGTCATATTGCAAATCATCACCGCAAACATTGTCTGGGTCGATGTCCTTTAAAAAATCATCTATTTCGATAGCCAATGCACTTTCCTCAGTTGCAAAAATTGTTTCTAAGCCGTAAGGCAGTGAAACTTTAAAAGGTTTTCCTAAACTAATAACTAGGTATTTTTACTTAACTATAATTTAAGATATTGCCGGTGTATATAAGCCTAAGCTTGCAACTATTAAAACCGACAACATAACTCTCAAATTAAATTTATATCATTATGATTTAAATAACTAAATCTTAAAAATCAAGACTAAATTAAATTCTTTAATCGACATAGAGCTAGTCATAAATATATGGGATATTTTTAATATTTGGCTACCACAATAACGGTAACATTATCCCTGGCACCACGAGACAAGGTCTCATTAATTAAAGCATTCGCAAGGTCTTGCGGCTCGAAAATTTGAATCATATGCTCAATTTCCTTAAAGCTTATTTCTTTATCCAGACCGTCACTGCTTAACAAAAAAACATCACCCTCTAGGATTTCGGTAATTTCCAGGTCTAATTCCAGTACTTGATCCGCACCAATAGCCCGAGTAATGACATTCGAGCTTTTAACTGCCCAACCAGAGGACGCTTCCTCATCCTCTATTGCACAGTGATCTCGGGTGAGTTGTTGTAATTCATTATTTCGGAATCGATATAAGCGGCTGTCTCCCGCCCACAAAAAGCCGCAGCGCTGTGATTCGCAAACCAACGCGACAACCGTGCTGCCCACCAGGTGATTGCCGTATTCTTTAGTGGCAAGCTCTCGTAGCTCGGTATTAACCTTTTGTAAGCAGCTTTCCACTTGGCTAATGTAGTCCTCTAGCGGCGATGTAGGTGATAAATCTTGTAAGCGATTAACAATCAATTGACTCGCAACATCGCCGGCTTGATGCCCGCCCATACCATCGGCAACCACCCATAAGCCTGCTTCGGGCCTATCCAGCAAGGAGTCTTCATTATGTTTACGGCGCTTTCCGGTATCCGTAACCGCCCAAGAACGCCAACTAGGCTTAGGCAAGGCAGGATTATCACTGGCCAGGATACTGCTCAAGCTGGGATGTTCAGGTTCAAGAGCTTGAACTATGGCTTCGAAACTGCTGGTCGGCGATGAACGATCCGCCTCGAAAGGCATAGACCGGTTTTGTCCCTTTAAAAATTCGGAAAAGCGGCCGATAGCGGGCAAGCCCTGACAGGCTAGCAATGCAGGTTGGACATGCTCGGAACCGGTACTATGCCATAAGCTGTATCCGGGCATAAACGATGCTAGTAAATCTGAATTGAGCTGTACAAAAGCATCGCCTATGCGATCAACATTCTCGATTGCTATATGAAAAGATTTTTTCTCGACAGCAGAGTTTTGCGCTAGGGATGAGCTAACAGGCAGCTCAAATGACGGGATGCTTTGAATAAGCTGGTCGAAGGCATTAACATCCAGATTGCCTTCCAGCCCTGATAAGGCCGCATCTTCAAGCTGCTCAAACCAGACATTTCCACTCGTAAATAACAACGGCAGTTGAATAGAGGGTTCAATCAATACTGCAACGGTAAGCGGATAATAACGCCCCACCCTGTCTACACTCGGCATCATGATGCCCGCTACCGCCTGATTACCGCAAAGACCGGGACTTAACAAAAATCGCCATATCGGACTGGTTAAATAACTCGTCAACCAATCATTCCCCAGCTCTTCACGGCTGGCAGCGATAGCGCTTTGTAGCCAGCCATCCCAGGAGCTGATAAATTCGTTAGGCAAACGTCTGGAAACGAAGTCACCAACAATCGGCAATTTCCCGTAAAAACCCGCACTGGTAGTTAATTTCACTGTTATAGGCTCGATGGGAAGCGGATATTATCGAATTCTCTGAGTGTAAAGGGATTATCCACGCTGCTTGCACTGAGTTCATAACGGGCTTGCAAGCCATCTATAGTAAAGGTGAGTAAATACTTGTCCTGATCCGTTTTTTGAATTTGCGCAAGCTCTAATGCCCTGAACCAGGCCCATTGACCTTCGATTTCTTTATGCGTTTTTTTGCCGTCCTTGGTCTCAAAACCAAAACTGACCAAGCGGCTACCATCGG
>CANNNN010000016.1 GCA_947506075.1 Methylococcaceae bacterium | reverse complement strand
ATAGAACTTATCGCTGTAATGCCTCATTTATCAGTGTTCTTTAAAATCAAGAATTAAAAACTTGAACATCGAGTGCCAGGTATTTTTTTATTGTTAGTTCTCTTAAGCTTTAGTGCAAACTTGATTAGACTTCGACTTTCGTCTGTCATGAATAGTTGACTATTATGCTGGGTTAAGTATAGTAACAATATCTTAACGGTATTTATAAGGAAGCTAGTGTGCGCTTAACAACTAAAGGTCGCTATGCGGTTACTGCAATGTTGGACTTGGCTTTTTATAGTCAAGTCAGGCCTGTAACCCTGACTGACATTGCTGCTCGTCAAACCATTTCTCTGTCGTATTTGGAGCAACTTTTTGCCCGGTTACGTCGGGCAGGCATGGTAAAAGGCGTGCGCGGACCGGGCGGCGGTTACAAATTGTGCCGCAAGGCCAGTGAGATTAATGTCGCGGATATCATCACGGCGGTCGATGAATCGCTAGATTCGACCAAATGCGGCGGCGAAGCCAATTGCCAGAAAGAGCAGTCCTGTTTGACGCACGATCTGTGGATGGGCTTGAGCGATCAGATTAGAAACTATTTGGAAGGCATTTCATTAGCCGACTTGCTGGAAAAAGATCAGGTTCAAGTGGTCGCTAAAAGACAGCATCAGGATATGCAGCACCCGATTGAAATTTATCGCCACCCAGAATAACTCAGGCCTTAATGATCTATCTTGATCATAACGCGACCACGCCGCTAGATGATCGCGTTCTCGAGGCAATGCTGCCCTTCCTGAAAACATTTTATGGGAATCCATCCAGTCTTTATCGTCACGGCAGAGTCGCTAGTAGCGCCATCGCTACGGCTAGGGAGCAGCTTGCCGCGCTGGTTGGTGTGCAGTCGGGGCAAATTATTTTCACCAGCGGTGGAACAGAAGCCAATAATCTTGCCTTGGCAACCTTGGCTCCGAAGACAGGGCTCGCTGTTTCAGCGATAGAGCATCCCTCAATTATTGAACCTGCGCTGTATTTGAAAAGTTTGGGTCATGAACTTAGCCTGCTTAATGTCGATGCAAGCGGCCTGATAACCCAGGAAGCTATCGACGATGTGATTGCACTAAAACCCGATCTGGTTTCCATGATGCTGGCCAATAACGAAACCGGTGTGGTGCAGAATATTGCCGACTATGCCAGCCAGCTTAGGGCTCACGGCATCAGGATTCATACCGACGCGGTGCAGGCGCTAGGCAAAATTCCGGTAGATTTTAATCGGCTCGGAGCGCATTTGATGTCGCTGTCCAGTCATAAAATCTACGGTCCCAAAGGCTGTGGCGCGCTGGTATTCGACAAGTCCGTAGAGCTAAAACCGATCTTGCGGGGCGGCGGACAGGAGCAAGGACTTCGGTCAGGGACTGAAAATGTCGCAGCGATCGTCGGCTTTGGCAAAGCGGCTGAGCTTGCCAAAAACGAACTTGCCGAACGGCATGTGCAGCTGCTAAAACTTAGAGTCTTTCTGGAGCACGGTTTAAGCGCTGTGTCCGGTCTGACTATCTTTGCTGGGCAGGTCGAGCGTTTGCCAAATACCGTGCAGATGGGCATAGACGAAAGGGATGGTGAAATGTTGCTGATGCAATTGGATCAAAAAAGCATCGCGGTTTCCAGCGGCTCAGCCTGTGCCAGCGGCATCAGAGAGCCCAGTCCGGTTTTGGTGGCTATGGGTGTTGATCCTGTCCAGGCAAAAACCGCTATCCGTATCAGTTTGGGAGTAAGCAATACTGAAGCTGAAATAGTTGAATTTATTAAACAATTAAAATTCCTAATAGGGTAAAGAGGGTATATGTCGGTCTTATTAACTGAAAGCGCCGCTAGGCAAATCAAAAAACAACTGGAAAAACGCGGCAAAGGTCTGGGTTTAAAGCTGGGCGTAAAAACGTCTGGTTGCTCGGGTTATGCTTATACAATTGATTATGCTGATGCGCTTAATGAGGGCGATGCGGTATTTGAAAACTTCGACGTCAAAGTCATCGTAGCTGCAAATGACCTGGAGTTTGTGAACGGTATAGAGCTGGATTATCGCAGAGAGGGCATTAACGAAGCCTTCCAGTTTAACAACCCGAATGTGAAAGGTACCTGCGGTTGCGGCGAAAGTTTTTCTGTTTAATGTCGTAATGCCCCGCTAGTCATTTGTTGCCACCGATTCACAGATTATAAAATGCCTCTTTTTGTTACTTCTGGATATTCTATAAATTCAATCTGTGAATCGGCGGCGTTTTATTTTACGTGGTGTGAGTCGTTTATTCCTGCAGCAGATTGCTTAAAGACGCAAACTCGGCCAGCGTTATGCTTTCCGCTCTTAAAGTTGGATCTATGTTCAACGCGACGATGTCTTCTTCGTCTATCAGTTTTTTTAACGAATTACGTAGCGTTTTACGCCGTTGTGAGAAAGCCTGGGTAACAACCCTATTGAGTTTGGCTATATCATTAACGGTTACAGGCGGTTGGTTGTGCGGCACCAGTCTCACGATGGCTGAGGTCACCTGGGGAATCGGATCAAAGCTTTCCGGAGGCACGTAAAATAACAGTTCTGGCGCGCAATAATATTGCATCATCACGCTAAGGCGGCCATATTTTTTTGTGCCTGGCTCGGCGCAAATTCGGTCAACCACTTCCTTTTGCAGCATGAAGTGCATGTCTTCGATGCAATAGGCGTTATCCAGCAGATGAAACATCAACGGCGTCGAAATGTTGTACGGAAGATTGCCGATGATGCGCAGTTTTTCATCGCGGGCAATCCCTGCCCGCGCCCCTTCGGGCGCTTCGCGTGCCAATCCGCTCCCGGCGGATTGGTCACCTCTGTCAACCAGTGCTGAAAAATCAAAGCGTAACGCGTCGGCGCTGTGTATCTGCAAATTGGGATAGTGCTTGAATTTCTCCCTTAGTAAAACCACCAGATCCCGGTCCAGTTCAACCACATCCAGATGCACTTTTTCGTTTAATAAAGGCTCTGTCAATGCGCCCTGTCCGGGGCCTATCTCAACCCAGTGCTGTTCAGGTCTGGCCTGGATGCTGGAGATGATATTGTAAATAATATTGTGGTCATGAAGGAAATTCTGACCGAAGCGTTTGCGAGGGATATGTGCCATTATGGTTTAATCATGGTTAATGCGGTTTGAACTGCGAATTGTAGGCTGCCTAAATTGGCCGTGCCGCTGCCGGCAAGATCCAGGGCCGTACCGTGGTCAACCGAGGTGCGGATAATAGGCAGCCCCAGGGTAATATTGACGGCTTTTCCAAAGCCTATATATTTCAGTACCGGCAAACCCTGATCATGATACATCGCCAGAACCGCATCCGCTGACGCAAGATACTTGGGCGTGAATAGTGTATCGGCCGGCAAGGGGCCTTGCAGATTCAAGCCCTGTTTGCAAAGGCCTTTGAGTACCGGCTCGATAATGTCGATTTCTTCCCTGCCCAGATGGCCATTTTCACCGGCATGAGGATTAAGCCCGCATACCAGTATTTTCGGGGTCTTTATGCCAAAGCGTGAGCGCAGATCGTAATCCAGTATCCTGATAACCCTGCGTAAGCGGTTATGGGTAATCGCAGCACTGACTTCCGACAAGGGTAGGTGCGTAGTGACTAAAGCTACCCTTAAGCCGGGCGTCGCCAGCATCATGACCGGATGGCCGCCGGTAATGCCGGCAATAAATTCGGTATGGCCGCTAAAACTTAAGCCTGCATCGTTGATGATACCCTTGTGTACAGGTCCGGTGACCATCGCAGAAAATAGCCCATCCAGGCAACCCTGGGTCGCTTTGGTGATGGTTTTTAGCACATAGCGGCTATTGGCCTGATTGAGTTGTCCGCATTGAGTGGGTTCCGTCAGTTTTACCGGTAATAATGTCAAGCGTCCCGCAGTCTGGGCTGCGGCTGGCTGGGAGCTGTCAAATTCGTTTATCTGAACTGAAAGGCCTAGCCGTTTGGCGCGCTGTTCCAATAATTGTGGACTGGCTATGACGATGATTTCGCAGGGCAAATCCTGCTGTAAAAGCTGCAGGCAAAGGTCGGGGCCTATGCCTGCAGGTTCTCCGGGGGTTAAAGCGATACGTGGGACGGCTAGTCTGGTGGTCATCTGAGGACTGGGATAAAAAACCGCTGATTTTACAGCATAACGTGGCTGATGATCCTAAAAATGCAGAATCAAAAAAACCACGAACTGGCTTGACAATGAAATTACCACGGATACTTAATTTACACTCAGGGCAGTGGTGTTGGGTTGTTTGTCAGTCCGTCGTCAATAGGCATAGTATGACTTAACGTTATTGTTCTCATATCAGAGCGGTTTTTACCGTTAAGAAAAACGGGGGCTTGACAGCCAAAACACCTGAGCAAGTAGCGCTGATAGTGTATATAAAATGTGTGATAAGTTAATGGCAAAGCCTTATGCCGGTAGGATAAAGAGTGTTTATAACTGTCACTAAAACGGCAGACAGTATATAATCGCTGACTTTTATTCAATCATTTCCTAAATTCAGACCGGAAGAAATCATGCTGGGTAAGTTGGTTAGACTCGTTATAGGGAGCCGTAATGACAGGCTGATAAAGAAGAAAAAGTCATTGGTCAAAAAGATCAATGCACTAGCTTCTGACTACGAAAAATTATCTGATGATGCGTTACAAGCAAAAACTCAGGAATTTCGTGATCGTCTGTCCCAAGGTGAAAAACTGGACAATCTTCTTCCAGAAGCGTTTGCAACGGTCAGAGAAGCGTCGAGCAGGGTTTTTGGAATGCGCCACTTCGATGTGCAATTGATAGGCGGCATGATCCTTCATGACGGCAAAATTGCTGAAATGAAAACCGGCGAGGGAAAAACCCTGATGGCAACCCTGGCCGCTTATTTGAATGCCTTGCCGGGACATGGTGTGCACGTCGTCACGGTTAATGACTACCTGGCCAGGCGCGACTCTGAGTGGATGGGCCGACTCTATGGTTTTCTGGGCTTGACGACCGGCGTGATCGTCAGCCAGATGGAAAGCGACGAACGCCGTAAAGCTTATGCATCTGACATCACCTACGGCACTAACAATGAATTCGGTTTTGATTATCTGCGCGACAATATGGCGTTTACGATGGAGCAGAAAGTCCAGCGGGATTTAAGCTTTGCTATTGTTGATGAGGTCGATTCCATCCTGATCGATGAGGCCAGAACGCCGCTGATTATTTCCGGACCTACCGAAGAAAGCACCGAAATCTACACCAAGGTTAACAAGATTATCCCCTTCCTGGTCAAGCAGGAAAAAGAAGACGGTCCGGGCGATTATTCGGTCGATGAAAAAGTACGTCAATTGTATCTGACCGAAGCCGGCCACGAGCATGTTGAACATTTAATGGTCGAACATGGTTTGATGACCGAAGGCAGCAGTCTGTATGATGCGAGCAATATTCGGTTGATGCATTATCTGACCGCTTCATTGCGCGGTCATGTGTTATTCAAAAAAGACGTTGATTATATTGTCGCCAATAATGAAGTGGTTATCGTCGATGAGTTTACCGGCCGGATCATGCCGGGTCGGCGCTGGTCGGAGGGCTTGCATCAGGCGATCGAAGCCAAAGAGAATGCGAGAATCCAAAACGAAAACCAGACGCTGGCGTCGATTACTTTCCAGAATTATTTCCGTTTGTACGAAAAACTGTCCGGCATGACCGGCACCGCCGATACCGAAGCGTTCGAGTTGAACAAGATTTACGGCCTCGAAGTGGTCGTCATTCCTACGCATCGCGACATGATACGCAAGGATTTGGGCGACGTGGTGTTCTTAACCACCGACGAGAAGTATGTCGCTGTTGCCGATGATATTAAAGAATGCGTCAGCCGTGGTCAGCCGGTGTTGGTCGGAACCACGTCGATAGAAAACTCCGAGCGCTTGTCCGAGTTATTGACCAAGCGGGGCATTAAACATGAAGTGCTTAATGCAAAACAGCATGAACGTGAAGCCCATATCATTGAGCAGGCCGGTATGCCGGGAGCGGTTACCATCGCGACCAATATGGCCGGACGGGGTACCGATATTGTACTCGGCGGCAATCTGGAAGCAGAACTCAAAGCCTTGGGCGAAGAGGCCAGCGAGGCTGACAAGGAGCGCGTCCGTGGCGCCTGGCTGGACAGACATGAGCAGGTCATTGCGACCGGCGGCTTGCATGTGATCGGTTCGGAGCGCCATGAGTCACGGCGTATTGACAACCAGTTACGAGGCCGTTCGGGCCGTCAGGGCGATCCGGGTTCAACCCGTTTTTACCTGTCGCTGCAGGATGATTTGATGCGCATTTTCGCATCGGACCGCGTCGCCGGTTTGATGCAGAAATTGGGCATGGGCGACGGAGAAGCGATTGAGCATCCGTGGGTGACCCGCTCTATAGAAAGCGCTCAGCGCAAGGTTGAAGGCCGGAACTTCGATGTACGTAAAGAAATCCTGGCCTATGATGATGTCGCGAATGACCAGCGCAAGGTGGTTTACTCGCAACGCAATGAACTGATGGCTGCGGATGAAATTTCCGAGATTATCACTGCGATACGTGAAGACGTGGTTAATAATGTGATTACCCAGTACATCCCGCCCAAAACCATGGTCGAGCAATGGGACACCAAGGGACTCGAAGAACATTTGCTGCAGGAATTTAATGTTGAAGTTCCGGTGCGGAAACTGCTGGACGAAGATCATTCGTTGCAGGAAGAAGGTTTACGGAAACGCATTATTGCTATTCTGGAACAAAGCCATAAAGACAAAGAACAGCAAATGTCCAAGGAAGTGCTACAGCATTTTGAGAAATCGGTGATGCTGCAAGTGCTGGATAACAGCTGGAAAGAACATTTGGCGGCGATGGATTATTTGCGTCAGGGCATACATTTTAGAGGCTATGCGCAAAAAGATCCAAAACAGGAATACAAGCGCGAAGCATTTGAAATGTTTACCAGTCTGCTTGATCATATCAAGTATGAAGTGATCAGTATTTTATTTAAGGTTCAGGTCAGACAGGAAGAAGACGTTCAGGCCATTGATCAGCAACGGCAAGCGCCGAGAGAAATGCATTTTGAACATGCAGAAGCGCCTGCTTTGGATGCTTATGAGCAGTCATTACTTGAGCAGGAAGGCGCGCCTGTTGCTGAAGACCACCAACCCTTTATCAGGGATGGAAACAAAGTCGGGCGTAATGATCCTTGTCCTTGCGGTTCAGGCAAGAAGTATAAGCAATGCCATGGCAAGTTAAGCTGAGCTTAGGCGAGCGATTTTTTTGTTTACGAAGACGGCGGCCATAGGTCGCCGTTTTTGTTTTAGGCTCATGCCGTTGGCTAGAAATTGCCCCAGCACTATCGGATAGTGGTCTGCTGCTTGTCCGTTTATGCATGATCATCAAATATTTTTTTTCCTAGCAGTTGATCAGGCGCTGGTGTTTTTAGGGTTCCGGCGTGAGCATCCATTTGGCCAGTTGTTAAACCCGATGCTTCAAGCTGGTTTTTCAGGTAATCAAGATGGTGTTTGATCAGCTCGGTCGTTTGGCCGTTCTGGCTTTTGAAATAGGTATTGATGACATCATTCCGGAAGGAAACCAAGCAATGTATCGTGCCCAGCCCTGGCGGGGTAATGGTGATATTAACCGACCAGTCGATACTGTTGTATTCCTGTTTGTTTGCCTTGTCCCGCTGCACTTCAATTCTGACCGATTCTGCCTGTTGCCTATCATTATAAGGGATGTCGATAATCCAGAGCTGTTTTGGGCTGTCTTCCTTAGGCAGGGACATTAATTGATCCAGCACTATCTTGGCAACGGTGTTTTCAGTTTTATTTTGCAGGTTTTTCAGCAGATCCAGATCGACTTGATTGTGTTGCGTATCTTGAATGTTAAGTTCCTGTTTTAAGGACTGAACAAAATTAAGCAAATGGGCTTTAAAATCCTCGCTGCCTACGGCGCCGATTTTGGGCGCGCTGCTGAATTCCATGGTGGCTAATTCAGCAGCAGGAATAAGCTTCGGGGTGTTAAGCAACTGATCTTTTTGGGTCAGATTCTGTAATATTTGAGCGGCAATACGCTGCAATGAGGGGGGGACACTTTCATTTTTTATCAGCAGGGGTAACGCGGTAAGTAATTCGGCTTGGGAACTCAATTTGGCTTCAAGAAACAGTCCCGAGTTAACAATGGCCTGCTTAAGGCCGGTACTGCTGATCAACTGCTCTTTAGGCGGCAGGTTCTGGATTATTTTGACGGCAAGATCCTTTAAGGCCTGGGGAATGTTTTCATTTTTTACCAGTTGCGGTAAGTCATTGATTAACTGATTTAAAAGTATGGGTGGGGCTTGGTGTCGTGGTAAAAACTGCTTTATAAATTCGGCTATTTTTGCATCAGGAAGGGTGTTGACGGCAGAGATAATCTTGAAGCTTGGCGTAGTTCCGGCTTTGACGATTTCCAGATTCAGGTTTTGTCCGACAGTTAAAGTCGACGTCGCATTGCTCAGTTGCGTTCGATCAATAGTGAGCTGCGCAACTTGTTTGCTTGCTGAAGGGGACTGGGTATTAAGGAACTGCAATTGGATTTTATTGCCGACGATGCTGATTATTTTTGCGTCTAACGACTGTTTTTCCGGGGAGGGCGAGGCAGTCCCACTATCCTTGACAGTTGTTTGCATAGCTTCACGTGCCATTGCGATATTCACACCTTCCTTGGCGGTCGGTTGCATGGTTTCTTTACCCATCAGGCCAGATACACCCTCGCTGACAGTCGGTCGCAAAGCTTCCCTAACCATTGCGCCACTCGCACCCTCCCTGTCCGTCGATATTAGTTTCAGGCGAAGATCAGTGGGGTCGGGTAACGGCTGGAGGATTTTAAACTCCAGTACAGGAGCGATTTGGGTGACCTGAATTTTTAAATCCTGTCCTGAATTTAGCGTAGTCGGCTGGTTGCTTTGTACAGTGATGTCCTTGGTACCCAGGCTTAAGGTAATCGCATTTTTTGCGGCCTGGATGTCCGCACTGATCACTTTGACATCCAGCTGTTGTCCGACTTTGAGGTTTAAAGTGTTGTCTAATCCCCTGCTGGACGCTAACAGGGTTTGGGGGCTTATTAGCGAGTTAATATCCATGTCGGTAGCCGATCTTTAAGAAAAATAAAGTCCATGAAAGACACGAAAAAAATCGGTCAATTGAACACAGGGTAAGGCCCATAGACTGTGGGAATGACCTTAGGGAACTAACAATAAAAAATATCCGGTAATTAAAGGTTGGTTTATTTTTGTGAGTTCCCTTAAGCAAGCATTTGTCGAATATGTTCGATTTCATCTTTGGCAGCATCCAGTATATTAATGCTGTCATTTGCATCTAAATGGCCAGCCAGTTTTTTATAGGCAGGCAGCGCATCAATTTTAGGTATTTTTTTTATATCGACTTTGCCGATAAAGCTGTGCAGCTGCGAGATCATCACGATATCCGCATAACTGGGTGGATTTTGATCATTGCGAAACCAATTTTCGGCATTAATCACCACGTCTTCAAAATCCTCGGGAAAATCCCAGTGGCGAACAATTTGCACGCCTATGTCGGCGCGCAATTGCCGTACCGTTTCCACCAGATCTTTGGGGTTGGCAATGACATCAGGATGATTATCGGCATAGGTTAAAATCGGCACGATGCCAATATCATGAATTAAACCGGCCAGCATAGCCCGATCTGGATCAAAGCCGGGAATTTTATGGGCGAAAACGGCGCTGATTGATGCAATGTAACTGCTGTGTATCCATAATTCCGCCATTTTTTTACGAATGACCGGGGACTTCGCGTTAAACACCGACTTCATCGCAAATGAAGTGATAATGTCTTGCGCTGCTTTCAAACCCAGGCGGGTCAGAGCTTCCGGGCAGCTTTCAATTTTTTTCCGTCCCATGTAAAAAGGGCTGTTGGCAATTTGTATCAGTCTTGCGGTAATTGACGGATCAATCTGGACGACCCGCGCTATTGAAGTGATACTGGAATTATCATCATTGATTGCGCGGCGAATTTTGAAAGATACGTCAGGAATAGTCGGCAAGGCCAGATCATCAGATTGCATATGCCGGTAACAGTCCATTAACAGTCTGTTTTTAGCCAGACTGGTGGCATTATTGTTAAGGTTGATTTTAGCTTGGTCCATGGTGTGTTTATTTGTAACTACTCATCAGTTAAATAAATAGAACACAGTTGACAGCGTATTGTCCACGAAAGAAACGAAAAAACACCGAGAAGTATAAGACTTTTCGCTCGTTCCCAAGCTCCAGCTTCCTGTCATAAAATAAATCAAGATAATGTGGTGTTTTTTTTATTCACCCTTTGGGTGATGACCTGCAGTTCGCTATCTCTTAGCCGGCTTGTCTGGTTAGGCGATAAACAATGTTGTCGATTCCGGTCAGCAAGGTATGACTAACCGGCAAACCATTGTCAAACTCCACCAGGCCCAGATTGCATTCGGCGACTACGCGCAATTCGCTGTTTTCTGCTTTAAGCAGTTGCACCTTGGCGGTCCAATGCAGGTCGGGTAACAAGGTCCAGTTGCGATGAGTTTTTGTGTCGGTATCGTGCATCGCGGCTTCATCCAGAAACCGGGACTGCTTCTCGTCGGGTTCATTGTTCAGGGCGCTGCTGGTTAACTGGTAGCATTGCAATACACGATTTTGGCGTTCGAACCTGGCCTCGGCAGTGAAGGCATAATGCACATCACCGGAGAGGAACACGCAACGATTGATTCCCATGCGTCGACCGAGTACATCCATAAAGCCAACGAAACCTTCCTTGTTGGAGCTCCAGGACTCGGCATCCAGCGTGTTGACCATCCAACCGGTTGCAAAACCTTCCCTGCCGGCCAGCTTTTCGAGTAATTGTACCGGCTTCCAACTTTCCACCAAACCCGCCAGCCATAAGGCCAGTTGCTGAAGTAACTCTATCGTCGAAAAACCCATGACCGGCGTGGTTGCTATAATGACCGGACAAGTGCTGGCGTTGATGGTTTGGCCTGTTTTCAGTTTGGCCCATTCCACCCGTAACCAGTCCAGTGCATAGCGATCCAGCAATAGCGCCGGGTAGTACTTGTTTTCATACTGCCGCTGGGTGCGGGAATCCATTGCGATAATCGGTGGCTCGGTGGGAATGGAAAACCCCCAGCCCCGGCTTTTCCAGGTATGCAGATCATAGCGATCGCCGATCATGCTATCATCCTCACCAGTAAGTTGTTGTTTAATAGTGAGTACCAGGTCTTTGTCAAAGTTATCAGGATCGTTTCCCCAGGCTTGGAAAGCCCAGTATGACCCCAAGGCATTAGAGACGATGCGCCTCCCCATCGGCGAGTCGCGAACCCCGTCGTACCAGTCGCCGGTGATATTCCAGTCATCGGTGACGTCATGGTCATCGAAAATCATATATGTGGCTATATTGGCCAGTAGCTTGCGGATACGGGGCAAGGTTTTGTGAAAAGAGCGCAATGACGCGTCTTGTTTAGCCCAGGCTTTTTTAGCATTTTCAGAAGGGCTTGCCACTCCCAGCTTTTCCAGTTGCGGCCAGTCCCACACAGGTTCCCAGTCGGGAAGGTTACCGAAGGCATAAATATACATGGTGGCGAATTCACCGAAAGTGAACAAATGGTTTTCCGATTCACCTGAACTGAAGCCCGAATCCTTTGCCTCTGAACTGGCACCGAAGGTTTTATGCTTGTCGCTGAGCGACTGCTTGCGGCCATGTAAAAGGATAGTTGAGGGATCAAGCCGGTTAGCTAGTGTAAGATCCTGTTTGATAGCGCTATCGACCAGAGGCAAGGTTTCCTGTTTGCCGGTGATGGCCAGCGCCTGTTGTCTCAACATGGCCAGCAGCGAAATGGACACATCGTCGGCGTAAATCTGATCCCCTGTCAGCAATAAAATAGCGGGGCGCAGCGCCAGATCGTCGTAGGTCTTTTCCAGCAAAGTTTCTCCATGGCTCAGCGCATCGGGCATCGGTTCATGCTGAGCAGAGGTAGACCCGCCGTGAGGTTTACGGCAACTGCCGTGCAATAGTTGTTTGAGTTTAGACGGGATGAAAAAACTCGGATACTTGAGTCTGCCATAAGCCAGGTCGGCAAGATCCAAGGGGACGATATCGCCTTTTACATCGTCTTCGTCCAGGCGATAACATAATAGCTCATCGACTGGGAAGCTTAAATCTTCACTGGGTCGTGCTTGCAGCAGGTAAATCCAAAGATTTTCGCCCAGTTGCACACATTGTTGCTCCAGTTCTTCCAGTTGACTTTGCCCCAGCGACTTCCCTAGCAAATCGCTTACCGTTAAGCGCAATGACAGGAATTTAGCGCTGGCTAGCCACACGCATACCCGGTTTTTTGTCGTCCGGCGCAAGATAGGACCGGCTAATAGTTTTACTGTCATGAATTCTCCTTAGGTGTCTTTTGTCTGTGTATTTAGTCAGCTATTCGTACCCGCTGAGTAACGGATATGCCTTCGGGACTCCGTTACGCAACTCAATGCTGGTCTGGATTTACAGGTTCTTCAGGTATTCGAGCAGGGCTTTTTTTTCTTTATCGGTAAAAGTGGTACCGTAGTCGTGACCACAGCGGCTATTGCCTGAGTTTCTGTCACTGCAATCCGTTGTTTTCAGCGTGAAGTTGAATCGGGTTTGTTCAACTGCCAATCCGACTTTATCGATGTCATAGGCCGGGCCGACTTTAAACTCGGAAGCCCGTTTTCCCGATGCCGTCAATAATTCGCTCAGAGTCGACACCGATCCATTGTGCAAGTAGGGCGCTGCCGCCCAAATCCCCTGTAGCACACGAGACTCATAAGGAAAGGTCGGTGTGGCGGCTGGATCCTTCAATTGGAAGGCTTCCTTGAGGTCGTCCAAATTACCCAAATCGCCGAGGTCTTCGAGTTTTTCGACTTCCTTTTCAAACGCCACTTTTAACTGATCCAGCTTACTCAGCTCCTTTTGCTGTTGCGCATTGAGTTCGACCGGAAGGTAATGCTGAAGAATGGAGCCTTCGACTACGGTTCCCAAAACCGAAAAGGCCGAGTCGACAGCCTTGAGCGGCGGCTTACCGGGAAAAATTACCGCACCTTCGAGTACGCCGGTTTTAACTTGGGAGCTTAGCAGATTCACTTCCCGGGAGTCTGTGCCAACATCCAGCAATGGCGTAGCCCAGGTATTGTGGAGCAATGAACGCTTTTTGCCTTCCTTGATGCCATGGCAATCGGCGCAGCTTTCATTGTCTTCGGCCGGGTCTTTCTTGTTGAATATTTTCTCGCCCTCGGCGGCCAATGCCTTGTCCAGTTTCCAGGGCCATCTCGGTGGGCCGATCTTCTTGACCAGGCTTTCAAGCTTATTCAAGCCATGGAAGTTGGCCGAGTTATTGTCCACGTAGTTGATTTTCAATAACCGAGACTCGTCTTTTTTGGGATGAAAAACGGCGAATACACCGAACACTTCGCCAAGGTTTCGGGACAGACCGAAGATGCGGTTACCGTTTGGCGCAAAGCCCGGCCACTGCGTCGTATCCTGAATCGGCGCATTCCAGACAAACGGGTAACGGGCCGGGACATCGGCTCGTTTGATATTCTCAGGAATCATATAAGTTGGAGCGGGGCCGATGTCGAGCCCGGAAACACGATTGAAGATCATCGATACCGCATCGAGTCGAGACGGACCCCAAGGCGAGTCAGTCGGCAGCGAGGCTTTGATAATGGTATTAAAGGGTAAAAACCAGGCGGCAAGGTCGGCGCGCAATTTGTCTTCGTCCTGTTTTTGGGGTGTTGCCCCCAATACCGCATGAGCAAATTCGGTAAAGGCAGTCGAGTCGGTGAGAACCTTATTGACCGCCTTGTCGAGATCAGCAAGAAAGCTTTGCATGTCGGTGATTGCCGGGCCTCCGTCGATCCGATAAGTGGTACCGGAAACATCAATCTGACGCGTATGACAGGCTGAACAGTTCATGCCGATAATTTTGTCGCCGCCCTCGTCGGCGACACTGAAGCCGACCGGAAGGCCGGGTTCAAGACTGTAAGGATTGGGCAGATAGCCGTAGCGACCAAGGCTGTCGGCCATGAAGGGGGAGCCGTTCGCTTGTTTAAGTGCATTAATCCATTTCAACGGCATGATTCTTGAACCCTGATCCTGGGTATAGTATTTTTCCCGGGTGGCAGCGGTCCACTTTCCACCCTGATTAGTTAATACAGGTGTCGCAGGGACTGGCGCCGTGGCTATTGATGATAGCGGTGCAAGCATAGCCAGGGTAAGGAATGTGCCCGAAAGGCCTTTAGTCGTGAATACATTGTTCTGTTTTTTCATTTGTACCTTCCTCAAAATTTACCAAATATTATTGATCCCTGTCCCTGGTCATTTCTCAACATCCGACTAAGGAGTGATCACACAAAAAAAACACTAGCTTAAGCCTAAGCTATCCATTTTGTAGGCCTGATAGTGTTTACTCAAAAGTGCTGATACTTTTTTTTCAAACTTAAACCAATTTACCCGTTACTAAATTTATCTAGTCATACTTTCTATGACGATCTATAGCCTAACCTAGGCATTGCTATGAAAATTTATGTGTTTTTCGTGGGCCACATGCATTTTCTAGGCTAACGCGAGACAAGAAAATGAATAACGGCCTCATTGCTAATCTCCTGGGCAGAAGGTTCGGCTTATTCCTTGCTAACGTAAACCTCAGGAATGCCAATTACTAAAAAATGCTAGGCGGATATGCTGCACCGCACTGAAATACCGCCACCGATACTGGTTGGCATAACTGCCTCTGTCATCCAGTTGAGTCGTGGTGTTTCTTGTATATAAAATATGCTCCTTGCCAGACTCAGGCTCATCGACGGCGATCTCGTCATGGTGAGGCAATGCGCCATGCTGATAATAGGCAGCCTGCTTGCTGATAGCGCTTGGGACTTTTACAAGTTGCTCAAAAACACCGGGAGGGCGCGAATCCGGCTTTTGTGCATAGCGCCCGGAAATGATTTTTCCTTGCCAAAGGGCCGCCGCCTGACTGTTGCCTTCCGTATAAAGACGGGAATTGATACTGAATCGCTTGAAATCAAACAAGCCCTGGTCGTAGACAGGAGGTGTCTCAAAACATGCGGCCGGGTGGTCT
>CANNNN010000015.1 GCA_947506075.1 Methylococcaceae bacterium | reverse complement strand
GCTAAGATCCAACAATACAACTACGAAGCAACTAAAGAAGCTTTGAAACGCGCTATTGCTGGTTCACCTACTGCTGCTGAAGTTGTTGCTGCTAAAGGTACTGCTGTACATCCATTCGCTGCTAACTAAGATTTACTTAGTAAACACGAGTGCTAAAAATACCCCGGCTTGCTGGGGTATTTTTTTGCCTAAAATTTGGTAATATCTTCAGCTTTAATCGCGCCGCAATGCAAGGCGCTGGCAACCAGCGCCTGATCAATTCCCGCCTTAGTCAAAGCCAGTAAATCCTGTTTATGCCTGATGCCACCTGCGGCAATAAAGTTTTTTTCTGGATATTGCCTGCAAAATTCGCTTAGCTTGTCCAGATCCGGGCCTCGATGACTACCTACCCTCTCCAGCGTCATGATGATGATGTTTGCCGGCCAAAACGAGGGATCAGAAAAAAGACTGGACGCACCCAAAGCTCCCAGATTTGAATAATCCAGCGACAGAATGAACTTGTTTTTATAGGCCAAGATTCCTGAAATATTTTCATTTCGATAGGATTCGCTGCCCAGGACAGGCAGCATGTTGCGTCGCGGCTCATTATATTTTTGGTAACCTTGGTCTATCCAGAAGGTAAGCTGCGGGAAACGAGTCAACACTTTTGCTATCAACGGGTTATGATTGCCCTGATCGGTAATCGCATTCAGGTCTGCAATATAGAAAGTATCAAACGCATAAATTCCCAGGAAGGCATCGATAACCCGAAAAATATCAGACGACTTGCACAATGCTGTGTTAATGGCTTGATAGTGTTCACGATGGCCTTGCCGGGCGTGAACGACGATGCCGTCTTTTAAATCTATAACCGGAATTAATTTCATAAATAAAGAGTTTAGTCAAGGCGAGCTTGGAGCAATATAAATCGTAGGCGTCGGAGTTCAAAACCGACTTTGAACTGGTGATACAATAGAACGTATTCTTTTATAGCTATTGTTAAATATGTTCAAAATTCTGGTGTTTGAGTATATCACTGGCGGTGGCTTTAACAAGCAGCTGTTGCCGGACTCCCTGGCCGCAGAAGGGCGTTTGATGCTGGACGCTTTGCTCGATAATCTGATTAACTTAAACAATCTTGAGATTACGGTGATGCTGGATGCTCGATGCAGCGATTCAATCAGTAAGCACGGGATTAATAGCGTTATTATCAGGTCTGAGCATGATGTTAACGATGAATTTGCCAAATTAGTCGAGCAAGCTGATCTGGTTTGGCCGATTGCGCCGGAATCTAACGGTATTTTACAAACCCTGGGCCAGAGGGTCACGTCGCTGGGTAAGCTATTGCTGACCTCGCAGGCAAGTGCTGTTGCGATTGCCGGGAACAAATTCAAGACCTATGAGTTGCTTAACGAGCATCATATAGCCGTTGTTCCTACCCGGATGTTTGACCCATTCGACAAGCTCAGCGCAAGCCCAAGTGGTGAGTGGATGATTAAGCCGGTTGACGGCGTGGGTTGTGAAGACAGTTATGTGGTCGCCAGTTCCCAGGACTTTGAATCAATCGTTGCCGCTAAAGGTCCCTACATCATACAACCCCATCTTCAGGGCCAAAAATCCAGTCTTTCCTGTTTATTCAAACAAGGTCGAGGCTGGTTACTGTGCGTCAATTTGCAGTGTTTTAAACTGGTCAACCGGCAATATCAGTTGACAGAAATAGTGGTTAATCATCATCCGGACACCGGCGGGTATCAGGCATTAATAGATCAAATAGCCAGCGCCCTGCCTGAGCTTTGGGGTTATGTCGGTATTGATTTGATAGAAACCATAGAGCAAACCTGGGTGCTTGAGATCAATCCGCGGCTGACCACTTCTTTTGTCGGTATCCAGGATGCCTTAGGCCTCAATATTGCAGAAGCCGTTTTGCAGTTATTGCATGGCGAGCCAATACTTAACCCAACTTGTAACACAGTCATTAACATTCAAATCGATGCGAAATAATATTGTAGGCTGGGATATAGGCGGCGCCCATGTAAAAGCTGCAGTCATCAGCGCGGGCAAGATAATCGCCGTATATCAACAGCCATGTCCATTATGGAAAGGGCTGGTCCAATTGCAACTTGCGGTCGACAGCATTAAGCAGGAGCTGGCGGGGTTAACTTGTCGTCATGCGCTTACCATGACCGGCGAGTTGGTCGATTTGTTTGATAGCCGGGATCATGGTGTTCAGCAAATCATCCTAACCATGACCGAGCTGTTGCCTGGTGCAGAACTGCTGGTTTTTGCAGGTTTAGAGGGCTTTTTGAAAGCCTCGCAGATTGAAGCCCGGCATTACCCGTTGATAGCTTCTGCAAACTGGCTGGCCAGCGCTAGTTTGGCTGCACAAACTACAGGCAAGGGGCTTTTCGTCGATTGCGGTAGCACCACCACTGATATTTTGCTGCTAAATAATGGGCAGGTGCTAGCGGAAGGTTATACCGATTATCAGCGCTTAGTGTCTGAAGAGTTGATTTATAGCGGTGTCGTCAGAACCGCAGTAATGGCGGTTGCGCATACTGCGTTGGATCAAGGTAAAAAAATTGGCCTGATGGCCGAGTATTTTGCCACCATGGCAGATGTTTATCGCGTCACTGGCGAACTCAATGACGCGCATGATCAAACCGACACAGCGGATGGTGCAGAAAAAACCGTGCTGGCCAGCGGTCGGCGCTTATCGCGGATGATAGGTTGTGATTTTTATGCTGACGAACTGCCGCGTTGGCAGCTGTTTGCCGAAAACATCCGCGCCCAGCAGCTACAGAAAATTCAGCGTGCTTGTGAAACACGGCTGGCCCAGCAAGCACTGTCCGTAAACAGTCCCTTGGTCGGCGCCGGCATAGGGCGTTTTCTGGTTAAACAGATTGCATTCAATTTAGGTCGTCCCTATCTGGATTTTTCCGATTTATTACCGGTCGCTTTAACAGGAGCTGCTATCACAGCAGCAGACTGCGCACCGGCTGTGGCTATAGCTTATTTGGCCGAACGCGGATGATGCAGAGCTAGGATGGATACAAATACTGCTGTTTTTTAACTAAAGCCAGTTCTTTTTTTTGAAAAACGTCAGCAAGAATACCGATACGCCGATAAATACCGTCCACAACGCGGGGTAGCCCCAACGCCATTTCAGTTCCGGCATGTACTCGAAATTCATGCCGTAGACGCCGGCGATAAAGGTTAACGGTATAAATATCGATGCAAACACGGTAAGCACTTTCATGGTTTCGTTCATTTTATTGCTGACGCTGGACAAATAAATATCCAGCATACCGGCGATTAAATCCCGGTAGGATTCCATCGCTTCGGTCACGCGTATGACATGATCGTAAACATCGCCAAAATAGCGCTTGGTTTTTGCATCAAGTAACGGCGAATCACTACGCTGAATCGAGGCCAGCAATTCCCGCAACGGCGAAACGGAGCGGCGTAAAAAGATCAGTTCGCGCTTTATTTTCTGGATGGTGTGCAGGGTTTGTTCCGATGGATTGGTCAGTAGGTCATCTTCGATATTTTCGATCAGTTCATCGAACGTATCCTGTAGTGTAAAATACTCATCAACGATGCTATCCATCAGCACATAGGTCAGGTAATCAGTGCCAAGAGTTCGCAGCGGGCTTTTATCGTTGTTAAGGCGAATGAAGAGTGGATCAAAGAGTGCGTCGGGTTTTTCCTTGAAGGTGAACACAAATTTATTTAACAACAATAAGCTGACCTGTTCATATTCCACATTAAAGTCATTGGCAGCCAGGGAAAGCGCTTTGATCACAATATACAAATAATCATCAAACTCTTCGAATTTAGGGCGTTGATGGGTATTCAGAATATCTTCAAGCACCAGCGCATCAATATCAAAATGTTGGCCTATCGCGTCAATCACCGAAACATCTTTCAGACCGTCGATAATCACCCAGGTAATAGTGTCGGTGGTCTTGTAGGGTAATAGCTCAGCTATGCTTTTGATGGTGTGCTGGGTCAGCGTGGTTTTGTTGTAATCAATGACGGTGATTTTATGTTCATGTTCATGCACTTCGCCGACATGCACCAGCGATCCGGGCGGTAAACCTGATTTTTCGGAAGCGTAACTCAGTGATTCAGACATGGTGCATTCCTTGAAATATTTTTATCTGCTTGGGTAATCAAGCATAATGGCGCACATTTTACAGATGCTCCGGCAGTTGTATGGCTTAAGTATAACTTTAGAATAAGGCTTTACACAGATGATACATAAACCGATGTTGGGCTGGCGCGAATGGGTGGCTTTACCAGAGCTTAAACTGTCCGAAATTAAGGCGAAAATCGATACCGGCGCGCGCTCATCGGCTTTGCATGCGTTCGCGATTGAACCTTATCGTAAAGGCGGGCAACGCTGGGTGATGTTTGCGATTCACCCCATGCAACATTGCTGCGATGTGTCGATAGAATGTCATGCCCAGGTTAAGGACCGGCGTATGGTTATGGATTCCGGCGGACATAAGCAGCGCCGTTATGTGATAGAAACCCAGATGGTTGTCGGGCATTCGGTGATCAGTGCCGAAATGACGCTGACTAACCGGGACAGTATGCTGTTTCGTATGTTGCTGGGTCGTACGGCAATGGATGCAAATTTTACGGTCGACCCCGGAGCCTCCTATTTGCAAGGTTCGCCGAATCAGCTTGAATACCAGCGCTTGCTGGTGCGGGAAGACTGATTACTAGTTGCGATAATTTGTAAGGCATGTTGAGTAATATGAGCAAGAAAATAAAAACCGCGTTTGTCTGTGATCAGTGTGGCGCAGATTATCCCCGCTGGGGCGGGCAATGCACCAGTTGCGGGGAATGGAATACTATCAAGGAAGTCAGGCTGGGCGGAACAACGGATGTGCGTAATAACCGCTCAGCCGGTTATGCCGGAAGCCGTTCGGAGGTCAAATTATTATCCGAGGTTAATCTTTCCCAGGCGGAGCGTATTCTTAGCGGGATCTCCGAATTTGACCGTGTGCTGGGCGGCGGCATAGTTTGCGGTAGCGTGGTGTTGATAGGCGGGGCGCCGGGAGCGGGGAAAAGTACCTTGTTGTTGCAGGCCATTGCCAATATTGCCGCACGTGGCGTCAGTGTGCTCTATGTGTCCGGTGAGGAGTCTCTGCAACAGATTGCCGAAAGAGCGCATCGACTGAGGCTTCCGGCGGACAAAATCATGATGCTGGCTGAAACCTCGGTGCAACGTATCTGCGATGTCCTGGATCAAGTCAAACCGAAAATTCTGGTCATCGATTCGATTCAGGTCATGCATACTCAGGATACCGAGTCAGCGCCGGGATCTGTTTCACAGGTCAGGGAATCGGCCAGTTATCTGACCCAATATGCCAAAAAGCAGGGCGTGTCGATTTTTATGGTGGGGCATGTGACCAAGGATCAATCGTTGGCGGGTCCAATGACCTTGAGCCATATTGTCGATACGCAAGTGATGTTGGGGTCTACCGATGACGCCCGTTTCCGGGTGCTAAGGGCGGATAAAAACCGCTTCGGCAGCGTCGGCGAGCTGGGTTTTTTTGCGATGGATAGTTCGGGGCTTAAAGAAGTTAAAAATCCCTCGGCGATGTTTTTAAATAGGCCGGACAAGCCTTCATCAGGCAGTGTGATTACTGTGTTGTGGGAAGGGACGCGGCCGTTGCTGGTGGAGATTCAGGCGCTGGTTACCGACTGTCAGTATGGCAATCCGAGGCGACTGGCGGTAGGTTTTGATCAAAATCGTCTGGCGATGTTACTGGCCGTGCTGTCCCGGCATGGCGGCATTGTTACTGCGACCGACGAAATTTATGCCAATGTGGTCGGAGGGATCAAGGTGACGGAAACCAGTTCCGATTTGGCTATTGTGGTAGGGATTGTTTCTAGTCTAAGAGATAAGGTGATTGCGCATGATGTTTTCTTTTTTGGCGAAATTGGCCTGAGCGGTGAAATCAGGCCGGTCGCCAATGGTCATGCCCGGCTTAATGATGCGGCAAAACACGGTTTCAAGATAGCGGTTATTCCAAAGGCGAATAGGCCTAAAAAAGCGATTGAGGGTCTGGAGATACACGGCGTCTCTACTCTTGCCGAGGCCTTGGAAATACTTGCTGAGATGTGAGAGTGAGGGGGAGGTTAAAATGTTAAGGGGGAAAGCGCTCTTTGCCTGATCCTACTCCGTTAATGCAATCAAATCCCTTTCCAGCAAAGCGCTGTTGCCGAGATTGAGTTCAACCAGTCGACGTAACGCGGTAATGCTGTCTATATCAATATGCTCACATTTGAATCCCACTTTATTGTCGACCACATGCGTTGGGCTAAGTTCCATTTTAATGTGGGTCTGTTCGGATAAGTGTAAGCTGAGGGTGTAGAGTTTTTCCAGATCTTCTGTCCAAGGTAATTCAAAGCGCAATAAGCAGCCTTTTAAGGACAGGTCCATGATTTCGCAATTCCAGGTTTTTTCTTCACAGCATAACGCGGCTTGGGCAGCGTAGAGGATGCGGTGAAAATGGCGGTTATCATTGTTTTCTATTGGATTCATGACTTTAATTTAAAAAGAATTGCAGGGATGTGTTGTCAATAACCAGCACATCATTGGTGTTTAACTTTAGTAATTGATCGTTTAACGGCTCGTTGTTTACGGTTATCTTGCCGTTATTTTCCAATACGGAAACGAAATAGCCCTCTTTTCTTTTTGATATTGCAATAACTCCGTTACCGATATGACCCAGGCGGGTCATAGACTTTTTTAATTGCAGAATTTTACCGATATTATTGCCGGACATAACTTGCAAATTGGCAGAAGCAGATGACAGCGCACTATCAATTTCCAGATTGAATAATTTGATGTCTTCGTCAATCAGGCTGTTGTTTGAGTTGGGGGATGCTATATATTCTGTGGTATTGAAGATAATCTCATGCTTCCCCAACGAAATTGTGTCGTTGTTATTGAGATTACCTGCTTTGATTTTTTCGCCATTGATGATCAGCGGAAATTCATCATTGAGTTGTTTAATAGTGCAATCACCGTCAAGAATGATCAGAACGGCATGAGCCGGTGCGACCGCCAGACTATCGATAGTCAAGTCATTAGTTTCATCGCGTCCGATACGCACAATCCCGTTTTCATACAGGTCCGATTGGATTGCTTTATCTTTAAAAAAAACAGTGAGTTTTGCCATTGTTGTGGAGAGACATTTCTAAATTAACTTTGATTATAGACGGTATTATTTTAGTTATTCAATAAATCGTATTTTTTTGGCGATAACTCGATTGGTGCTGGGAAAAAAGGCTATTTTCTGGGCAAAAATTTAACCAGCTTAACGCTGTTTTCATCGCGCTTTAAGATCTCCAGTCGGTATTCGTGTAATCTGATGCTGGTGCCGGCCTCAGGTATGGTTTCCATGAAATCAATGATAAGTCCGTTGAGCGTTTTTGGTCCTTCGGTAGGCAGCGACCATTGCGTAACGCGGTTGAATTCCCTGATGGTAATACTTGCGTCAACCAGAAAACTGCCGTCATTTTGCGCTGTCACCGTGACATCGTCGGTGATCAGTTCGCCAACTATTTCTTGCAGTAAATCGTCCAGCGTAACCAGTCCCTGCACATCGCCATATTCATCGACTACCAGACCTATGCGGATCTTTTCATGTTTAAAACGCTGCATTTGAATATGAACCGGAGTACTCTCCGGTGTGAAAGAGGGTTTGTCCAGGCAGTTGATGATAGTCTGTTTGTCAAAATCATCCCGATTAAGCAGGATGAGTATTTTTCTTAAATGAATAAAACCAATAATTCTGTCTATGCTGGTTTTGTAAACGGGTAGTCGGGTATGCGGACTGGCCTTGATTTGGTTGGTGATGTCCTCAATTGGTAATTCAAGGTCTATGCCATAAATTTCGTTGCGAGGTGTCATGATGTCCTCAACGGTTGCCGATTCAAGATCGAGTATGCCCATCAGCATTTTTTGGTAACGTGCCGGCATCAAGCTTTCTGCATCGCTAATAATGCTTTTTAACTCATCTTTATCTAGCACATCATGGTGTTTATTTTTGACATCGACACCGATGACCCGGAGTAATACGTTAACGAATATATTGATAAGCCAAACGAGCGGGTAAAATATTTTTAGTAACGGGGTGTAAACCCAGGCGGCAGGGAAGGCAATCGGTTCCGGTTTCATTGAGGCGAGCGTCTTCGGGGTTAGTTCCGAGAAAATAAGCATCACGATAGTCAAAATTACCGCCGCGATAGCGATGCTGGATTCTTCGTCTGCGTAGAGTTTGATCGCAATGACGGTTGCTATCGATGCGGCGAAATTATTAACGAAGTTATTGCACAGTAAAATCAGGCCAAGTAAACGATCCGGTCTTTGCAGTAATTTATGTGCTTTTATTGCCCCGGAATTATTTAGTTTAACCAGTTGTCTTAAACGATAACGGTTTAGCGTCATCAAGGCTGTTTCCGAGCCGGAGAAAAAAGCGGAAAGAATGAGCATTGTGGCAAGTATGCCAAACAGCATACTAAGGGACATATTGTTCAAAGAAGGTGTGCTCTAGGTTGTGAAAACGACTCTAGTGTCTATGATGAGAAATTTTTGTCAAGCCTGGATGTAAATTCAGTTTAAGGCATTTGTGTAAATGACATTAAAAATATCTTAGAACACTATGAAATAAAGAGAATTTTGTTATGATGCTGAATCAATGCTTAACTTTGGCAAATAGTTAAATAATTAAATTAAGAGGTAATTGCTCGGCGGGTGTTTCGCTGCTGAGTGGTTGTACTTTTTTGTGCTTTTCCCTTGTAGTGCGAAATATCAAATAAGTAATGAGTGTGAAGATGGCCTTGCCGCGTATTTTGTTAATTGACGATAATAAAACAAGGATTCAGCAACTGGAGGCGGTTTTTCAGTTTATGGATTTTCGGGTAGTGACCTCAGGTTCTGCTGATTATGCGTCTCGTTTTAGCGTAGTCGAGCAGTATTGCGGAATTTTTGTCGGCGAGGGCCTGGAAAAGCAGGCAACTGTGGTCAGTGATATTGTGCGGCTGGCAAATAAGCTTCCGGTTATTTTATTAATCAATAAGGGGGGTACATCTCAGGTTTCGACTGTCATTAGGCAGGGTTTATTTCAAGTGCTGGAATGGCCGACTACCTATACAATCTTAAAGCCGATAGTTGATAAGCTGCCGGTAACCGATACAGCCGCCGTCAGCGCATTGCGTGATCTGGTCGTCCGTCGTCCGGCGTTGATAGAGCGGCTAAAAGGCAAGAGTCAGGCGATGGTCGGTATCCGCAAATTGATAGGTCAGGTTGCCGAATCCGATGCGACGGTTTTAGTTTTGGGCGAGTCGGGTACTGGAAAAGAAGTGGTGGCTCGCGCTTTGCATGATGCGTCCTTGCGAAATGAAAAGCCCTTCGTGCCAATCAATTGTGGTGCGATCCCGGGTGAATTACTGGAAAGCGAGTTGTTTGGTCACGAAAAAGGGGCTTTTACCGGAGCTCTCAGCACCCGGCAAGGGCGTTTTGAAATGGCGGAAGGCGGTACGCTGTTTCTGGATGAAATTGGGGACATGCCGCTGGCTATGCAGGTCAAGTTGTTACGCGTATTGCAGGAGCGTACCTTTGAGCGCGTAGGTAGCAACAAAACCATCCATTGCGATGTGCGGGTGATTGCAGCAACGCACCGCTGTCTTGAGCAGGAGATTAAGGAAAGTCGGTTTCGGGAAGATTTGTTTTATCGACTAAATGTTTTTCCTATTGAAATACCGGCCTTAAAGGACAGGGTTGAGGACATTCCGTTGCTGGTGCATGATCTTATCACCCGTATGGAGGCTTCAAACCGTGGCTCGGTGCGACTAACCCATGCTGCATTAAATGTGCTGATGCAGCATGAATGGCCGGGTAATGTCAGGGAATTGGCCAATTTGATTGAACGATTGGCCATTATTAATCCTAAGGGGCTCGTTGATGTGGCTGATTTGCCGGAAAAATTTCAGCAATTCAAGGTTTCCGAAAATCTGATCAATGAACTCGAGGTGGGTATTGAAGAGGATGATTCGCCCGAGCCAATAGAGCTTATCGGTGCTTTTGACTGTGCCTCAAACTCGTTAGCGCAATTGCCGGAGCAAGGTATAGATTTGAAAGAGTATTTGAATGTTTTAGAGGTCGATTTGATACGTCAGGCCTTAAACGAATGCAGCGGGGTAGTCGCGCATGCAGCCAAGCGCTTGAATATGCGGCGTACTACACTGGTCGAAAAGTTACGCAAATATGATATGCAGCGTTAAAGTACGGAAGTCAATTTTTTGGCGGCCTATTTTAAGGTCTTGAAGATAAGCGAGTTAATCTATGGTCTGCTTATTGCTTGTTTTATGGTCAAGTTGAAGAACAACGGTAAGTCATTAAAAACCAGAGCACTCGGGCATGAATATTAATATAACTCAGAAAAAGCAGAAAACTGAACAGCTCACTGATGCGTTTCGCATTTTCAACGAGTTATTCCAGAATTTATCTGATGCCTACCAGGGACTGGAAGAACAGGTTGCCAAGCTGCATGGCGAACTAGCCTTCGCTCATAGTCAGCGACTTAAAAGCCTTGAGGAAAAAGAAAAGCTCGCCAGTCGCTTGGAAAAAATACTGGCTGCGCTGCCCGCTGGCGTGATGGTGCTGGATGTGGACGGAAAGGTGTTGGATTGCAATGCGGTCGCGACAGATTTTTTAGGTGAGCCGCTAAGGGGAGAAAATTGGCTGGATGTCGTCGCTCGCAGTCTGCTTCCTGTTGCTGGTAATCCACATGAGCGTCAATTGCGTAACGGCAAGCGGGTGAATATGACGATCAGTAAAGACTTGGCCGGCAACGATGCGGGGGATTCCGGGCAAATTATTTTGCTGGCCGATGTCAGTGAAATGCGTAGCCTGCAGGATATGTTGAATCAGCAAAACCATTTGTCGGCTATGGGGGAAATGGTGGCGAGTATGGCACATCAGGTCAGAACACCGTTGGCGACAGCAATCCTGTACGCCTCGCAAATGAATAATCCGGCGCTGGATAATGAAAAACGTCAGCGTTTTTCACAAAAGATTCTTGAGCGTCTGCATTATCTGGAAAGACAGGTTAACGATATGTTGATTTTTGCCAAAGACGGGCGCATGGCGATGGAGGCTTTTTCATTGGCCGAACTGTTAAATCAGCTCAGAATAACGGTCAAAGAAACGACCGGCAGTAGCGGGATAGATTTACAACTTATAAATAAGGCGCGCACGGATCAGATGCTCGGCAATGAAAATGCGTTGCGTGGTGCGTTGCTTAATTTACTTAATAATGCGGTTGAGGCAATTGGACGGGAAGGATGTATACAGGTTTCTGTGGTTCAGCTTGATGACTGTAAATTGAAAATTGAAATCAAGGATGATGGCCCCGGCATAGCTACAGAACTGTGTCAGCGAATTTTTGAGCCGTTTTTTACGACCAAGGCCTACGGCACAGGTTTGGGTTTGGCTGTTGTCGATAGCGTAGTGAAGGCTCATGACGGTTTGGTGCAGGTTGAGTCGATTTTGGGGCAGGGCACGGTTTTTTCTATCGTTCTGCCCTGTATCAATCAGGCATTGAATTTATCTTCTGGTTCCCACGCTGTAAGATTGAAGGCCAACTGCGTTCCCAGGCTGGAGATTGGGCACGAGAAGAGGCTTGAGCCATGAAAATCTATGATGTATTGGTTGTAGAGGATGATCTGTCGTTATGCGAGGCGCTGTGCGACACGCTGGAAATAAGCGGTTATCATGTGCTTTCTGCCCGGAACGGCACTGAGGCGTTAAGCAAGCTGGAGCATGGCCAGTTTAAACTGGTGATCAGCGATGTGCAGATGCCGGTCATGGACGGATTTCAGCTGCTGAAAAACATGCAGCTTAAATATGCAACTACCCCGGTGCTGCTGATGACCGCATTTGGAACGATACCGAAAGCGGTTGCGGCGATGCAGGCAGGCGCTGCCGACTATCTGATCAAACCCTTTGACGCGGAGGCGCTGGTCAGCAAGGTGGCTGAGTATATGGTCGAGCACTCGGCGAGCCATACAGCAGAAAATAATCGCATCGTGCAGGACGAAAGCATGAAAAAGCTCTATGCGCTGACAGCCAGGGTCGCCAAAACTGATGTGACTGTGATGTTGCAGGGTGAAAGCGGAACCGGTAAGGAGGTTATTGCTCAGTTTATTCATCATAATTCTACGTATTATCAAGGGCCTTTTATCGCGGTGAATTGCGCGGCGATTCCTGAAAACATGCTGGAAGCCATGTTGTTTGGCTATGAAAAAGGCGCTTACACCGGAGCGACCCAGGCCATGCCGGGGAAATTCGAACAAGCCCAGGGCGGTACCTTATTGCTGGATGAAATAGCCGAAATGGATTTAGCTTTGCAGGCAAAATTATTGAGGGTATTGCAGGAAAAGGAAGTTGAGCGACTGGGCAGTCATAAAAAAATAAAATTGAATGTCAGAATTTTGGCGGCTACTAATCAGAAGTTGAAAGAGTTGATGGAGCAGGGACTGTTTCGTGAGGATTTGTATTACCGCCTGAACGTATTTCCTATTACTATTCCGCCGTTACGGGACAGGCCTGGCGATATTTTGCCGCTGGCAAAAGAATTACTGCAGCGCCATGTTACAGACGGCAAGGCCCTGCCTGAGTTTGACCGGCAGGCGCTTGAAAAAATGCAGTCTTATAGCTGGCCGGGTAATGTTCGGGAGCTGGATAATGTGGTGCAACGAGCGCTGATTCTAGGGTCTGGCGATAAGATTACGGTCGATGATTTGGTGTTTGAGGATTTAGGGTCGATGCTGGCGGTGATTAGAGATTCGGCTTCGGTCGAGGCTGAAGAACTGCAAGAGGCTACGACTCTACAGGCGGTCGGGGGCTTGGGTGAGGGGGTGCGCTCTGCCGAGGAAAGCATTATCTTGCAGACCTTGCAGATGGAAAATGGCAGTCGCAAGATAACTGCCGAGAAGCTGGGTATTAGTCCTCGAACGCTCCGCTACAAAATGGCTAGGATGAAAGATTCGGGGGTTATTATTTCATGTTAAGATGTGGCATTAAAAATGCTTATAATTCTGTATTATTAAGAATAATACAAGGAAAAACCGATGAGTGAGATGAATGTAAACCAGGTTTTGGCTCAGATGCGGGCAATGTCACTTGAAGCCGGTAGCGTTAAAGTGCCTGAGGCGGGTGGTGGCGGCGCTGATTTCGCCGCGATGCTGAAGCAGACCATAGGCGCGGTTAATGAGACCCAGCAGACTGCCGGAAATATGACGAAAGCTTTTGAGACCGGCGATACCAATGTCAGTCTGGCAGAGGTTATGGTGGCCTCTCAGAAAGCCAGTGTTTCATTTCAGGCGATGCTGCAGGTCAGAAATAAATTAGTCGAAGCCTATAAAGACGTGATGAATATGCCGATGTAATTCGGCGAGCTGTTCATAAATACAAGCTGTGATTAAAAAATGAGCGAACAGAGCGGTAATAGTTTAGTTGAGGCAAATCGCCAGCATGATCCTAGCGCAAATGGCAAGGGGCATCTGGAAGGACAAGCATCCCATATTTTAGCGACCCAGGTAGAAGTTCATCCAGCTCTTAAAGGCCTGGCCGGACTGACCATTGCCCGTCAGCTTGGCTTAATGCTGGGTTTGGCTTTGAGTGTCGCTATAGGTGTTGCTATTGTTCTCTGGTCGCAGGAGCCCTCTTACGGGCGCTTGTACGCCGACATCGGCGAAAGCGATGTGGCGGAAATTCTTGAGGTCCTGAATAAGGATAATATTAAATATAAAGTCGAAAGCGGTTCTGGCGCTGTTATGGTGCCGATGGATCAGGTGAGCACGGTGAAGCTTAAATTAGCGGCTCAAGGCTTGCCCAAGAGTAATAGCCTCGGTTACGAACTGCTAGATAAAGAGCAGGGCTTTGGTGCCAGTAAAAGTATCGAGATAGTGCGCTTCCAGCGAGCCCTAGAAGGCGAGATTGCGCGAACCATTATGTCCATCCAGAATGTAAAAACGGCCAGGGTGCTGTTAGCCATTCCCGTTCAGTCGGTGTTTGTGCGGGAGCGGAAGAAGCCTAGTGCTTCGGTCATGGTGAATTTATATCAAGGCAGGTCGCTGGACAAAGGCCAGGTCGAATCGATTATTCATTTAGTCGCGTCCAGTGTCCCGCAATTGGACGCTGAGCAAGTGACCGTTGTCGATCAAAAAGGCCAGCTGTTAAATAGCAATGATACCTCCGCAGCGGGTAATTTGACTGCCAAGCAATTTGAATATAAGAAAAATATTGAAGAACATCTGATGGGTCGAATTGACAATATTTTGTCACCCATGGTGGGGGGCGACGGTATGCGCGCGCAAATTTCGGCGGATGTGGATTTTACCGAGACAGACAGAACGCAGGAAATGTTCAATCCGGATTTGCCGGCTTTAAGAAGTGAACAAACATCGGAAGAGAAAAACTCGTTGTCAGCTGTTCAAGGTGTTCCGGGCGCATTATCAAATCAACCGACCCCAGCCGGTACGGCCCCGGAAACAACGCCTGCTGCCGCTGGCGCCCCTAGCGCTCCTGGTGCGGCAGCAACTCCGGCAGCCTCGCCGGGATCGGTCGCAAAAAATGCAACCCGGAATTACGAGTTGGATAAAACCATTACCCATACCCGGCTGGCTACAGGGGCATTGCGCCGATTGTCTGTGGCCGTGGTGGTTGATGATCGACATCTGCCGCAGAGCGATGGAACTGTTAAAGCCCAGGCCTATTCCCAGGAAGATGTTAACCGGTTCACTGATCTGGTCAAGCAGGCAGTAGGCTTTGATAGCAGTCGTGGTGATCAGGTGACGGTCACTAATGTAACGTTTAAAACGGATGAGTTGATTGAAGCATTACCGACTATACCAGTTTGGGAACAGGGCTGGTTTCTTGACCTGATGAAACAGCTAGCCGCTGTGTTAGCCGTATTGTTCCTGTTATTTGGTGTGTTGCGACCTACGATGCGCAGTCTAGTCGGACGGGACATAGAACAGAAAAAAGCTATCGCTCTGGCCGAGGGACATGAAGAGGGACTCGCTAGCGCTGGGCCTGTTCGTTATGATGAAAACGGCGTGCCTATCGCTGTGCTGGCAGGTCGAAAAGATGCGCACTT
>CANNNN010000014.1 GCA_947506075.1 Methylococcaceae bacterium | reverse complement strand
AGTGAGAATTTTATGATCCTTGTATTAGCTTATGGCGCGGTTCTGCTGAGCTTTGCTTCCGGCTTGCTGGCGCTGACCATGAATCAGCGCCGACTTTTAAAGCATTGGCTGGGGAAATTTGCAACTGGCAATCAGCGACCGCCAGCCATCATGGCGACCTGGCTGGAGGAAAAACACTTTCCGATATTATTGCGCCAGTCTGTGTTTGGGTTACTGGGTTTATCCGGCGTGTTTGCGGTATTGGCAGGCCTTAGCGTATTGATCGCTCAAACCGTTGTTACCGATCAGCTCAGTCTCGGCCTGCCGTGGCTGCCCTGGCATGTACGCTTTGACTGCCTGTCCGGTTTTTTCTTTTTGATCATCGGTATTGCGGTCACTGCGGTCAGCATTTACGGGCCGGGCTATGTAAACAGTTATAAGGACAGTCAGCATCCATTTGCGGTGCTGGGCCTGTTTACCGGCTTGTTTGTCGCCGGAATGTTGCTGGTATTGCTGGCCGATGATGCGTTCTTTTTCATGATTGCCTGGGAATTGATGTCGGTGGCCAGTTATTTTCTGGTCGCATTTCAGCATGAAAACCCAGCCAATCGCCGCGCCGCATTTATCTATTTATTGATGGCAGAAGTCGGAGCCTTGGCCATTATTCTGGGTTTTGGCGTGCTGGCCAGCTTTTCTGACGGCTTTACATTCGATATGTTGCGGGAGGCTAAGTTATCGTCGACCTGGGCCAGCATCGCTTTTATCTTGGCGCTGCTGGGTTTCGGCATGAAGGCCGGCATAGTGCCGGTGCATGTCTGGCTGCCGGAAGCGCATCCGGTCGCGCCGTCACATATTTCAGCGCTGATGAGCGGCGTGATGCTTAAGGTCGCTCTCTATGGTCTGATCCGGTTTTGCTATGATTTGCTGGCCGAGGTGCATTGGCAATGGGGCGTGGTGTTGCTGATCCTGGGCACGGTCTCGGCGCTGGGCGGCATCCTGTACGCGATGATGCAATCCAATTTAAAACGGCTGCTGGCTTACAGTTCGGTAGAAAATATCGGCATCATTTTCATGGTGCTGGGGCTGTCGATGATCTTCATGGCCAATGGGCATCCGCAACTGGCGGCGCTGGGTTTGCTGGCGGCCTTGCTGCATGCGTTCAATCACGCGCTGTTTAAAAACCTGCTGTTTCTGGGGGCCGGTATGATTCATCATCAAACCCATCAATTAGACATCGACCTGATGGGCGGCTTGATTAAAAAGATGCCTAAGACCAGTATGTTGTTTTTGATCGGCTGCATGAGCATTTCTTCGTTGCCCTTGTTTAACGGCTTTGTTTCCGAATGGCTGGCTTTTCAGACCGCCTTGCAGGTCGACGTGCTGGACAACGGCGTATTGCGAAGCTTGATACCGGTCTCGGCAGCCGCCCTGGCGCTCACAGCGGCCCTGGCTGCCGCCTGTTTTGTCAAAGTATTCGGCATGATCTTTTTGGGCCAGTCCCGTTCCCCGTATTCCGATAAGGCTCGCGAGATTCAGGATAAGGGCATGTTGACCGGTGCTGCACTGCTGGCCGGTTTGTGCTTTTTGTTCGGAATTTTTCCGGGCCTGATCATCGGTTTGATCAACAATGTCGCCGGGCAATTACTGGGTGCATCCTTGCCGAATGACGCCGCTTTAGGCTGGTTGTGGCTGGCGCCGGTTTCTGCGAATCAAGCGTCGTATGCGCCGCCCTTGGTATTGATAGGCGCGCTGCTGGCTGCCGGCGTTTGTTTTTGGTATTTGCGTCGGAATCCGGCTATGGCAATACGCAGGGCCGAAACCTGGGATTGCGGTTTTGGCGGTTTAACACCGACTATGCAATACAGTTGCAGCGCTTTTACGATGCCGTTCCGGCGCATTTTTAACAAGGTCTGGATTATTGACGAGCGGATAACTAAAGACCTGCGCGGTGCGATGGATCAGGACGTTGCAGCGGTACACTATCATCTTGAGGTTCATGATCATAGTTGGCCGTTGCTCTATGAACCGATAGAACGCGGGGTGAACCGCACGGCCAAGGTGGTGGGGCGGATACAAACGGGAAATATCCGGACTTATCTGGGCTATTCGTTTGCAACTTTACTGTTACTGTTATGGGTGATCAGCTGATGAATTGGTTAATCGCTATTTTACAAACCATGCTGTTTGTCGCGTTATCGCCGCTGCTGGCGGGCTGGCTTAAATGCTGCAAGTGCCGATTGCAAAATCGCAAAGCCCCGTCTATTTTTCAGACTTACCGGGATTTGCTTAAATTAACCCATAAGCAGCCCGTGGTCTCGGATCAGGCCTCTTGGCTGTTCGTGCTTGCACCTTACATCATATTTTCGGCCACGGTGCTGGCCGCAACCGTCGTGCCGTTGATTACGGTTGATTTGCCGACCTCGGCCAGCGCCGATGTGATAGTGCTGGTAGGTTTTTTCGCCTTTGCCCGGTTTTTTCTGGCGCTGGCCGGTTTAGACATCGGAACTGCCTTTGGCGGTATGGGGTCCTCGCGAGAAATGACCATTTCCTCGCTGGCGGAACCGGCGATGTTGATGGCTATTTTTACCTTGACGATGACCGCTTCAACGACCAATTTATCGTTTGCTATCGCCCATGTGCTGAATGAAGGCCTGGTTTTGCGGCCTTCGTTTGTGTTCGCGTTATCGGCGCTGATACTGGTTGCAGTCGCCGAAACCGGACGTATCCCGGTTGATAATCCGGCGACGCATCTGGAATTGACCATGATTCATGAGGCGATGATACTCGAATACAGCGGCCGTCATCTGGCGCTGATTGAATGGGCAAGTCAGCTGAAACTGATGCTCTATGGCGTGTTGATTGCCAATATTTTTTTCCCCTGGGGCATAGCCGAAACCTTTAGCCTTCAGGATTTAGCTTACGGCCTGCTGGCCATTATCGGCAAACTTGCGCTGTTGGCTTTTTTTCTGGCGATAGCGGAAACATTTGTTGCAAAAATGCGTTTGTTTCGAGTGCAGGAATATTTGAGTTTTGCTTATTTGTTAGGGCTACTGGGCATGTTAAGTCACATCATCCTGGAGGCCTCGAGATGAGGAGGGTACAAGGTTCAAGGAGCAAGGACAATGCGTGACGGGGTTTGCAACCCCGTTACTCGCGTTTTGTGCATTTCGAAGTCTTCAAACGTTTCGCTCGGGGTTGCAAACTCCGACCGGCATTAAGGATTTTCGCATTTTTGGATATTGCTGATGAACATTGAACAACTGGATTTTTATACTCAAGCCATTTTGTCGATGGCTGCCTTGGTCGGGCTTACCTCGTTTCTTATGTTAGGGCAGGGCAGGTTGCTGCGGCTGATTTTTGTGTTTGCGTTACAGGGGTTTTTATTGACCCTGACCACCGCGTTGGCCGCTTACAGCCTGGATAATCCGCATCTGTATATTTCTGCGGTACTGACCCTGGTGCTGAAAGTCATATTCATTCCGTGGATGTTGCGAAAAGAAGTGCTGCGGATGAAGATGCATAGAGACAACGAAGCGCTGGAAAATAACACCTTCGTGATGCTGGGCGGGGCCAGTCTGATGGTATTCAGTTATTACGTGCTGCATCCTATTGTGCAATCCTCGTCGGTGGTCATGCTGAATGCGCTGGCGGTCAGTCTTTCGGTGATGCTGCTGGGCATGTTGCTGATGATTTCGCATCGTCAGGCCATCGCTCATGTGGTCGGCTTTATGTCGATAGAAAACGGCTTGTTTTTTGCCGCTATCGTCGCGACCAACGGCATGCCGATGGTCGTCGAGCTGGGTGTGGCTTTTGATGTGCTGGTGGCTGCGGTGCTGTTCGGCATCTTTTTCCTGCATATACGCAGCAGTATCGACTCGCTGGATGTCGATATGTTAAATCGTTTACACGAGGTGGATAAATGATTGCCGCTTATTTGGTCTTATTGATACCGCTGGTCGGCATCTTATATTTTGCCTTATCGGGGCACAAAACAGACACCGGAAAACTCAATATCAAATTCAACGGTATGTGCTTGCTGGCGACCATCTGGCTGGCGGTCAACGTGTTGAATCAGGGCACCATACTGTCCTCGGGCAAGTTTTTTCTAATCGATCCGTTTAATGTGTATCTGATTGTATTGACGGCTTTTGTCGGCTTTACCACGTCGATTTTTTCCTCGCCGTATATGGCGCATGAAAAGGAAGTCGGCAAGCTCAGCGACCAGCGTTTAAAGCTGTATTATTCGATGTTTCAGGGCTTTATGCTGGCCATGTATCTGGTGTTAACCACCAATAATATGGGCATCATGTGGGTAGCGATGGAAGGCGCGACGCTGGCAACGGTGTTGCTGGTCAGTTTGTACCGCACGCCGGAATCTATCGAGGCGGCGTGGAAGTACTTCATACTCTGTGGCGTCGGCATAGCCCAGGCCCTGTTCGGCACCATCTTGCTGTATTACGCGGCGGTACAGATCGGCGACGGCGAGAATGCGTTGCTGTGGTCGGTGCTTTATGAAAACGCCGACAAGTTGAATCCTGAAATTCTCGAAATTGCCTTCGTTTTTTTATTGATCGGTTACGGCACCAAGATCGGTCTTGTTCCCTTGCATAACTGGCTGCCCGATGCACATTCCGAAGGCCCCACGCCTATGTCTGCCGTGTTGTCGGGTCTGCTGTTAAACGATGCCCTATACGCCGTGGTGCGTAATAAAATGCTGGTCGATGACGCGACAGATTCCAATATGGCAGGTTACCTGATGATGGGTTTTGGTCTGCTGTCATTCCTGGTCGCCGCAGTATTGCTGCACCGGCAGAAAGACATTAAACGGCTGTTCAGTTATTCCTCGATTGAACACATGGGTCTGATGACCTTTGCGTTCGGCATCGGAGGGCCGCTGGCCACGTTTGCGGCTTTGCTGCATATGACGGTGCATTCATTGACCAAGTCGGCGATTTTTGTGACGGTCGGTCATGCGGCGCAGCTGGCAGGCACTCAGAAAATAGACCAGATACGCGGCCTGATCAAGACTCAGCCGAGGATAGGCTGGGGCTTATTGATCGGCACGATTGCGATTGCCGGCTTTCCGCCGTTTGGCGTGTTTACCAGCGAGTTTCTGGTGCTGCTGGCGACGATGCACAGTTATCCGTGGCTGGCGCCGTTTCTGTTGCTGGGTATCGGTATCGCGTTTGCCGGACTGTTCCGGCATATACAGCCGATGGTTTACGGCAACAAACCTGAAGGTCAGCAAGCCATTAAAGCCAACTTGTGGCCGGTCATCATCCATCTGGCCCTGGTGCTGTGGCTGGGCCTTGCCATCCCCGGCTTTCTGGCTAACTGGTTTTCACAGGCGACATTGTTGATTTCAGGGAGTACGCCGTTATGAGTTCTTCAAACTGGACTGCGGATTTTTTAAGTCAGCTGGGCAGAGATACGCCTGTTGCAGAGAGCACTGTGGCAGCAACACGACTCTGGCAAATCGACAGTCAGGCCTGGCAGCAGCTTGCAGAACTGGCCGTCGTGCACAAGCTGCGCTGGGTGGCCGGTTGGGCGGAGCATGTTGATAAGCAATTCTTGATCAACAGCTGTTTTGAAAAACAGGGCGAGTATCTGCTGTTGCGTACAACGGTTGATGTTGTCAGCCCGGAACTGCCCAGCCAGGCCACGGTCTACCCTGCTGCAAACCGCAGTGAACGGCATAGCCAGGATATGTTTGGCATCAAGTTTACGTCTCATCCGGATAACCGGCGCTGGACACGGCATCAAGCCTGGATTGAAAACAGCTATCCGTTACGCAAGGACTTTCCTGTGCAGGGTTCGCCGGTCGGCGTCACGCCGCCCGATATGCATTATCCGTTTATCAAAGGTCATGGTGCGGGCGTTTACGAAATTCCTGTAGGCCCAGTGCATGCCGGTATTATCGAGCCTGGGCATTTCCGGTTTCAGGCGGTCGGCGAACTGATTTTAAATCTGGAAGAGCGCTTGGGCTATGTGCATAAAGGCATAGAAAAGATTGCCGAAGGCCGAACGCCAGAATCTTTAGGTCGACTGGCGGGCCGTGTCTCCGGCGATACCACGGTCGGTCATTGTTGGGCTGCCTGCAGGGCCATGGAACTCGCGGCGGGCGTTGAAATTCCGCCTCGCGCCGCGCTGATACGCGGCATACTGGCGGAACGGGAACGCGTCGCCAATCATCTCGGCGATATCGGCGCGATCTGCAATGATGTCGCTTTTGTGTTCGCACAAATGCAGATGACCCGCTTGCGCGAACTCTGGCTGCGCACTAATGCAACGGTTTTCGGTCATCGCTTATTGATGGATGCAATCGTCCCCGGCGGCGTAGTCTGCGATTTGTCGGATGTCGCCTGTAGCCTGATCAAAAAGGATATAGCCGAATTAAGAACCGAGTTGACGGAAATCATCACTGCCCTGGATCTTAATACCTCGCTGGAAGATCGCTTGTATACGGCCGGTTTCTTGTCTGAGGATATTGCAAAAGCTTTCGGAACCTTGGGTTATGTCGGACGCGCCAGCGGTCAGGATTTCGATGTGCGCCGCGATACGCCGTATCCGCCTTATGATCAGGTAAAGGTTAAGGTCGCACTGGAAAACCAGGGCGATATTGCGTCCCGGTTTTGGATCAGATACAAGGAAATCAGGACGGCTTTAGCCCTGATCGAAAAATTCATAGCCCAATTGGTTGCCGGAGATATATGTTCCGACTGGAAAATCCCACCGTCAGGCAGTGAAGGTCTGGGCATCGTCGAGGGCTGGCGTGGTGAGATTGTCAGCTATATTCGCTTTGCTGCCGATAACAAAGTCGCCCGTTTTTATCCGCGCGACCCCAGTCAGTTGAACTGGCCTGCGCTGGAAAAGCTGGTGTTGAATAATATCGTGCCGGATTTTCCTGTGTGCAACAAGTCCCTGAATGGCTCTTATTCAGGCAATGATTTATAGGAAAAAACATGCTGAGAATTTTTAAAAAAATCCTGACCACCGGTGTCGTGACCGAAAAATTTAACCTGCCCCGGGATGCTGAATTAGAGGCATTGGGCATTCAGGTTAAACGGCATATCGACAGGCAATTTTCCGGCAGCATTGCAATACGCGCCGTCGATGCCGGTTCCTGTAACGGTTGCGAGCTGGAAATTCATGCGCTGAATAATCCCTTTTACGACATTGAACGCTTTGGCGTCCATTTTGTAGCCTCTCCAAGGCATGCCGATGTGTTGCTGGTTACGGGGCCTGTATCCAGGCACATGCAGACGGCATTACTGCGCACTTATGAAGCAACGCCAAATCCAAAATGGGTGGTTGCCGTCGGCGATTGCGCGGCCTGCGGCGGGGAATTCGGCGTGTCATATGCCAGTTGTGGTGCGGTAGCCAATGTCATTCCTGTTGATATGGTGATACCCGGTTGCCCGCCCACGCCGTTGGCATTAATGACCGGTTTGTTGGGTTTGATGAATGCCGGGAAATGAATATGGTTAAGGTGGCGCGTAATACATAATATATTCAACTAAGCTGATTAATAGCACAAGGATCGGACGAATTTACACAGATTGTTAAAAACCTGATTCTTGCTATTTTAATTTGTGTTAAGCCGCTTAAATCGGAGTTCCATTTTCTGCGAGTTTAATGGGGGGTATTTATTGGGAATTACTTTAGAAACATTAGAAACGATGTAATCATTCACTTCCCCCTTTGAAAAGGGAGATTTATTTAAATAAATCTCCCCTAGCCCCTCTTTTTCAAAGAGGGGGACTGAATAATTACGAAACGATAAGACTAACAATATGATCAAGCAAAAACTGAAGTTATTGGGTTTAACCTTAGCGTTTTTGGGTTCTGCCAGTATGGATATTAGGGCGAACGACCTGCTTCAGGATGCCGGTGGCTGGATGCAAGTCCTAGCCGAGGGCAGTCTGAAAGTCGTTGATCCCCGGCTGGAAAAGGGGCGAATCTGGCTGGAAGGTCAAGCCCGCTTTAACGACAACTGGAATCACTGGAATCAGGGCGTGGTTCGCGCGGCGCTAGGCTATTCAATCAGTGACCGGGCAACTATTTGGGCCGGCTATAGCTGGGTGCCTACCCAAGCTATCGGGAAGAGCTTTGTTTCTGAGCAGGATGTCTGGCCGGCATTTCGTTATGTACTGCCCACCGATATTGGGACTTTCAGTTTTAGAACTATGTTCGAAGCCAACTTCCTCAAAGGCGATGAAGTACGTTACAGACCTCGCCAGATGATACGGTTTACCCATTCTCTAGAGTTTGAGCCGCGTTTGAGTCTGATCGCCTGGGACGAGGTTTTGCTTAGAGCCAACAGCACGCCTTTCGGAGGAAAAGCCGGTTTCGATCAGAACCGCGTATTTGCGGGCTTGGGCTGGAATTTTAATAAAACTTTCCGGGCCGAAGCGGGTTATCTCAACCAGTATCTGGATGATGCCAAGCACACCCATAACAGCATGAATCATCTGGTTTTGGCTTCGTTGTTTATTAACTTTTAAGCATATTGAAAAACAAACGGCTCACTGTAGGACTTGTCGTGCGCGGCTTAGCTTCAGCCCATTTTTGTTATAAAGTGTTCCGTCGGCGTCAATACGGGGTAGCCACAAAAAGCCGGTGTTAGCCGTTAACAAACTGGGCAGTAGAACTTGCCCAAATTATTAAAAGAAATATATCGACAAATTGAGTACCAATATCGAATCAATCAAGGCCGGGTAACACCGGTTTTTTTGCCTGAAATGTTGGCAAGTGTTGTGGGTGTTTTTTGAAAGTGTGTCATTTAATATTTTAGACATTAAAAAAGGCCTTCGATTTCTCGTAAGGCCCTAATTTTATTGGTGGGGTGTCAGGGATTCGAACCCTGGACCTATGGATTAAGAGTCCACTGCTCTACCAACTGAGCTAACACCCCAAATATATGTCTTGAACAGCCGGGCATTATATAGGGTTTCTTATGTAAATCCAATAATAAAATGCTTCGTCTATCCGTAGCAGCCTATCTGGCCCTAGCTTTACTTTATTTTTCCAAGGGCCAAAGATAATTCCCCTGAAAATTCACTAAGGATTTTACTGAGCGCTTTGACGACTGATGGGTAGGATGGATCAGGCAGTGGGTGTTCAATCCTGGAACGACCATTACTCAATAGGGTATGCGATTTCTCATCCATTATTGCCCAGTTCGCTTCAAAATTAACGGTCTGTGCGGGATGTGTGTCGAATCTGATGATATCTATGATCAGGCGATAATCGACCGCTCCATAGGCGCTCCAGGGATAGGCTCTGATTAGGTTGCCGGTTTGCAATGTCGCCAGATTATGGGTCAGCACCTGGGTAACGTTATCTTTTAACGGCGAGGCCCATTGATGAAATTCGGCGATGCTTATGCTGTTATCCGGTAAACGGGTGACAATTTGCTTGCGCTCAAGTAATGCCGGGATGGTTATCGGGCCTACGCCAATCAAGCTTTTTTTCGCTGTGTTAATGACAGACGCAGGCGATTCGCTTAGCGGTTCCAAGACATAAAACTGGGTCGGCGGGCTTGATAAACAGCCTGAAAGTAAGGTGCCGATTAATAAAACTAAGCATTTTGAATGTTGATTTGCCATGGTTACTGCTCTTTTTTGCCGCTGATTAAGGCGTTGGGGTTTTGTTCCAGATAGTCACTCAATTGCTTGACCGAACTGGCCGCCTGGGTAAGTTCCCTTAGCAATTGCTCCAGTTCGTAGTGGGTCGTAGAGCCGGGCTCCAGTGTGCTTAGTACATGATGGGCGGAACTCATGGTTTGATCTGCGGTATCCAGTGTGCCTTGGGCGGTGACCAGCATGCTGGTTGCCGCTTTTGAGGTGTGTTGCAGGGATTGCAGGGTTTTATTGGCTTCAGCGGTCAAATCCTCCAACGGCAGTTTGGCTATTTTATCCATGATGATGTTCGCCGAATGGGTAAATTCATCCAGTGAACTGGCAGTAGTAGGGAACTCGGGATAGACGCTCTTATTGTCGCTTAACACAATTTTGCTTTTCGGATGAAAATCAAGATCAACCAGCAGCTGTCCGGTCAACAGACTGCCGGTCTGTAATTGACCGCGCAGACCCTTGTTGATCAGCTGCGTGATCATATCTTTGTCGCTGATGTTGTTATGGTTATTGATTTCCTGGATCCGATCCGTTTCCAGCTCTACCGTGACCGGAATATGAATTTCTGCGGTCTTCTTGTCCAGTTCCAGATTGATGTCGGTGACCTTGCCGATAGCAATGCCGCGTAATTGCACCGGCGCGCCTACAGCCAAGCCGCGCACCGAGCCGTTAAAATACATGACGTATTTTAAGGTGTTTTGGTAAACAATCTGGGTAGACAGATCATAGGTATCGTACAGCGGAAAAGTGCTGTTTTCGGGCTGAATGTTTTCAATCGTGTCCTCCGGAGAAGCGCGAAAGGCAATGCCGCCGCTTAACAAGGAAATCAAAGGGCCGGTTCTGACTTTAAAGCCGTCGGCGCTGGCCGATAAATCGACGCCGCTGTCTACCCAAAAACGGGTGTTTTTTCTGATGAACTGGTCGTAGGGTTTGTTGATAAAAATGCTTAGGCGTATCGCGTCAGCTTGCTCGGACAAACTGTGGCTAAGGACTTCGCCTACATTGATGCCATGAAAATTGATCGGGGTTCCAGGCTTCATGGAACCCAGGTTAGTGGTGTTTAGTATGAAGTGTGAGCCTTCATCGCTGTCTTTTAACAAGGGCGTGGTGGCCAGTCCGGCAAAATGCTCTTCTTTGGAGCCATTACCCGGTTTGATTTCTATATAGGGGCCGGAAAGCAAGGTGCCCAGCCCCGAAATTCCGCCCAAGCCCACCTGTGGCCGTACCACCCAGAAGCTGGTGTTTTTATTCAAATAACGATCCGCAGCGTTGTTCATTTGTGCGGTAATTAAGATGGTTTTTAAATCCTCGTTGATTGAGATGGCGGTCACTTTGCCGATTTCCACATTCAGATATTTAATTTTGGTTTTATCCACTTCCAGACCTTCGGCGGTAGGAAAGCTGATTGTGATAACCGGGCCTTTTTCATTGATCGATTTGGCGATCAGCCAGCCGCTGACCAGCAGAGCAATCAACGGTAAAAACCATACCAGCGGCAATTCGGATTTTTTATTGATGGATACTTCTGAGGTATCAAGAGGGTCGGTAAAATCATTCATTTAGCGCTGCTTATCCCATATCAAGCGTGGATCGAAATTTTTGGCGGCAAACATCGTCAACACCACCACTGCGGCAAAGGCTGTTGCCGCAGTGCCGGCAATAACCGTGGCTACACCGCCCAAGTCGACCAAAGCCACCAGAATTGAAATCATAAAAATATCCAGCATCGACCAGCGGCCTACAAAAGCGATAACACGGTATAGCATAGTCCATTTTTTGGGATGGGTTTGCCAGCGATAATGTACATTGAGCAATAACAAGCTGATGCCCAGCAGTTTTAGCATTGGCACTAGAATGCTGGCAACCAGAACCAGCATGGCTATGGGCACCATGTCGCCGTTAATTAATGAAATAATGCCGCCGATAATCGTGTGCGGCTCCCCGACGCCCAACTTCGTATAGGTCATGATAGGAAAAATATTGGCTGGAATATACAAAAAGGAAGCGCTTAACAGCAGTGCGACGGTGCGCTGCAAACTATGGGGCAGCCGTGGATGTAACCGGCCTCCGCATAGCGTGCAAACGTTGAGGTTATCGCTCAGCTTTGATAAACAGCCGCAATCATGGCAGCGGATAAAACCCTGAGCCAGGGCTGTCTTTTTGGATTTCATTTGTCACTACTCAAGGTTATCAAACACAATAGAGCTTTGGGCGCAGAGGGATATGATCAAATAAATTATCTGCGGACATCCTATTTATCTGCGCCATTTACATTCGATTTCTCGGGTTTCAATTGACCGATTTGCCGCCAGAACAACACCTTGTCCAAGCTGCTCGCCAGCATGCCGGTTACGATCAGCAAGGCGATGAAAGCATAGAGTCCTAAACCGAATTTAAGCTCGGCCAGCGAGGATATTTTAACGCAGGCGACGATGATGCCCAGTGTATAAATTTCCAGCATCGCCCATTCATCGATATGCTGCAGCCAGCGCATCCAGAGCGCCAGATACCGGTTTGGTTTTTTAAAATAAAGATGCACGCTGATCAGCAAGGAAAAGATGATGTTCAGCAGCGGAAACAAGATGCTGGATAAAAACACCAGCACCGCAACGCCCCATAAATGTTCGGCAAACAAGTTAATTACACCCGTCCACAGCGTGCCATCCTTAGACTTGCCCAGTACTATGATGCCGACGATCGGCATAAAGTATGCCGGAAAAATCAAGATCAATCCGGCAATAGATAGTGCAAATGTGCGTTCGATGCTTTGTTTGCGCGGCCGATGCAACAGATAACCGCAACGGGGGCAATGCGCCTTATCGCCCACCACCGGCGCAGTAGGCTTAAGCAACAAGTCACATTCGGGGCAGGCGGTGAAGTCTATGTTGTTCATGGTGTGAGGGATTAATATTCAACCTATTTACCAGCATTATCCCTGCTAATAGGTCTGACCGAAAGCAAATGTCGTTCAGACTATGCTTTATAGTGCTATTGATCCCGAAGTTGACACAGTGATATATAGGGAGCTATGAATTGATTATTCCTCGCAGGGCGTGCCGTGTGAGGAATAATGTAACTTAATCACTGATGTTACGCAGATAGTGTGTATTCAGTTGTTGTGTCGCTATCGCGACGGTTTTTGATAAGGGTTCTCGCACCCGAAGGCGAGATACTTTTCTTTGCATGGCCAAAGAAAAGTATTCAAAAGAAAGGCCACCCGGTTACCGCTTCATCCTGCGAGTCTCGCTTTTAACAGGAGGTTACCAAAAGGGACTCCTGTCCCTTTGGCAACGCGCGACATCCCTGCCGCGCCCCTAGCGGGTCTATCCTGTTAAAAGCTTCGGTGCTCGGCGCGGTAAACGGGATGATGAGTTTCTACTGCGTAACATCAGTTAATCAATGAATGTATCTATATCAGTAACTGACTCTGATGCCCAGTTTCGCACTGCGGCCTGGTTCGGGGGCGAAATTACGCAGATACGAGGTGGAATTGCGGATGTTTTCATTTAACATAAGTCAGGCCGGGATTGGCGCTATGCGCGGCCTCTTCATCTATCGCAGAGCCGCCGATATGGGTATTGCCCTGATCGCGATAAAAACCATCGACATGATCCGGGCTTAAGGATGAAACATCATTGCTGCCAAGGCTGTTTTGCAGAACCCGGACCTTCGGCCCTGACTGTCCGCCTATCACGGGGGTGCCGACACCGGCACCGAAAGACTGGCTGGTGATGCCGGGTTCATTCTTTAGCGTATCGCTAAGGGTAGTGCCAACTTTAAGATGCAGCTCGTCGTCGGATAGCATAGTGACCGGTCGAGCCGCTGATGAAGTCGATTGGGGCAACGGAGTGCTGACGACCATAACGTCCAATTTCATGACATTGCCGTCTTCCGCATGGGCAGGCTAGGCTAATATACCGGTTGATAAAAGCAAAATAGCGAAGCTTTTATGCCTGAGCTTTAAAGGTAGCGTCATCAGCTTTGATCGCTGATGGTTTTCGTGCATTTTGCACAAACACCCTGAATTTCGATGGCTTTGCTGTGCACGATAAAGTCGGCCTGTTTGATCTCCAGCGCCAATGCCTGCATGACTTTTGGGGCTGAGCGCTCTTCGACGTCCTGGCAGTTATTGCAGATCAGCAGTAATTGTTCATGCTGATGGGCTGAGCAGTTGCAACCGACAAAGGCGTTGAGGCTCTCGACTCTGTGTATCAAACCCTGTTCGATTAAAAAATCCAGTGCGCGGTAAATGGTCGCAGGTTTTGCGGCATCCATCTGCGGTTTGATCCGATCCAGCAGTTCGTAGGCTTTAACTGCTTTATGGCTTGCCCAGATCAGTTCCAGTACCTGATGGCGTATCGGTGTCAATTGCACGCCACGAACCACGCATAATTGTTCGGCGGTGTCTAAGGCCTCGCTGACACATTTTTTATGGTCGTGTTCTAGGGGAGGGTTTTGGCTGGGTTCGACAGGTATATTCATTGCAAAGATCAGTTATCAGGAAGTGAGTGTTATATTATAACACTCATCATGGCTTAGCAATTTAAGCTTGAATTTTGAGGATTTTCGGCTGCCGCCTGGGAAACCGATGCCTGTCTTTTTGCCTTAAGTCAATAATATTGGCTTAGACCAATCGCCCCCACAAATCATAGTCATCCGCTTCTTCCAGTTCGACATCGACGAAATCGCCGACTTTCAGATGCGTGGCATTATCGATAAACACCTGGCCGTCGATTTCCGGCGCATCTGACTTGCTTCTTGCCACCGCACCTTCCTCGACCACTTCATCGATCAGCACGGTTTCTATACGGCCTACCCGGCGTTGTAAACGCTCCGCGCTGATTTCGGCCTGATGCGCCATAAACCGCGCCAAACGTTCCTGTTTGAGCTCTTCCGGAACCGGATCGGGCAAGTCATTGGCGACCGCGCCTTTGACCGGCGAATAGGCAAAACAGCCGACTCTGTCCAGTTGCGCTTCGCTCATGAAATCGAGCAGTTGTTCAAATTCCTGTTCTGTTTCGCCAGGAAAGCCGACGATAAAGGTGCTGCGCAAGGTAATGTCGGGACAAACTTCGCGCCAGGCTTTAATGCGTTCCAGATTATTCTCGCTGGCTGCCGGGCGTTTCATTAATTTCAGGATACGGCTGTTGGCGTGTTGAAACGGTATGTCCAGATAGGGCAGGATTTTGCCCTCGGCCATTAACGGAACCACCTCGTCGACATGCGGATACGGATAAACATAATGCATTCTGACCCAGATGCCCAGATCGCCCAGCGCCTCGGCCAACTCATAGAACCGGGTTCTAAGCGAACGACCTTTCCAGTCACGGCTTTGATACTTTAAATCCAGGCCGTAGGCGCTGGTATCCTGGGAGACCACCAGTAATTCCTTTACCCCGGCGTTAGCCAGGCGCTCGGCTTCCAGCATCACTTCATCGATTGGACGGCTGACCAGATCGCCGCGCATCGACGGGATAATGCAGAAGGTACAACGATGATTGCAGCCTTCGGAAATCTTCAGATAGGCGTAATGGCGCGGCGTCAGTTTGATGCCTTGCGGTGGCACCAGGCTAATGAATGGATCATGCGGCGGCGGCAAATGCTCATGCACCGCAGCCACCACTTCTTCCAGCGCGTGAGCGCCGGTGACTTTCAGGACTTGCGGATGGCGCGCCCTGATTTCGGCTTCTCTGGAACCCAGACAGCCGGTTACGATGACCTTGCCGTTTTGAGCCAGCGCCTCGCCGATGCTGTCCAGCGATTCTTCTACGGCCGAGTCAATAAAACCACAGGTATTAACCACCACCAGATCGGCGTCCTGGTAAGTCGGCGAAATGGTGTAACCCTCGGAACGTAGCTTGGTTAAAATCCGTTCACTATCGACCAGGGCCTTGGGGCAACCCAAGCTAATAAAACCAATTTGTGGGGCAGTCATTTAAATCTCGGTTCAGGTAAAAGCGGGTTAGTTTATAGTAGTGGCTGAGCAAACAGAAATATAAAAGCAACTAACAATATAGAGTACTGAATAGAGTACTGAATTGATTAAACGACATGACAGCTACACATTTAATCCGTGGCAACTTGGAGTGCAGGCTTCGCCTGCAAGCAGGCGAAGCCTGCACTCGTCTGATTT
>CANNNN010000013.1 GCA_947506075.1 Methylococcaceae bacterium | reverse complement strand
GTGCAGATTGCCGAATCAATAATGGCTAAAACAGGAGAGGAAACGCCGTTGCAAGTCGGGGAAGTTGATGGACTGGAAAATGAAAAATACCATTGGCGGGTGTCTGTCAGCCCGTTTCAATTTACGGCTGATAACCTGGATGTCACGACCCTGTCGGCCGAGCTTTTTAAAGTGAAGGTGACAGTAAACTGGGGTGGCGATACCAGCACCGATGGCAGGCAGCTTGAGTTAATAACCTTAAGGCTGGCGAATAAAGTGTTATGAGCCCGGCGCAAGGACCTAGGGTGCGCATTGCGCACCATGATGCTAAAGGCTTCACACTGATCGAAGTGCTGATAGCGATGACCTTATTGAGCATCATGGTAGTGCTGTTGTTTGCCAGTTTGAGCATTTGTTCGAAAAGCTGGGAAAAAGGAGAAAGTAAAATAACCGAGGTCAACGAGGTCGCGGTAGTTTATAACTTTTTTCAGCGCTATTTAACCTCAGCCATACCCTTATGGAATGATTTTAATGATAAGGGCGGTGTGGGTGCCGGCAACCAGTCGGAAGTGATTGCGGCGATGGACGCCGAGGAAAAAACCTTCTCTTTTCAAGGTAAAAAACAATCTCTGCAATTTGTATCTTTTTTTCCTGCAAGTGCTGGAAGATCGGGCATGCAGCTGTTCTCGATAGAGTCTTTCCCTCAAGATAATGAGCAGTTGATCAAGGTGACGCTAACCCCGTTTTTTCCGATAACCGAGGGCGAGGTATGGAACAAGGAAGAGGTGGTTTTGTTAAAGCATGTCAGTGATTTTACGCTATCTTATTTTGGCGCAGGCGGGGAAGGCGGTGAAAGTAGTTGGCAGGAGGAATGGCTGGCAAAGTCGGAACAACCTCGCCTGGTTAAAATCAGTATCAATACGACAAACAGTATTTATTGGCCGCCTATGATTATAGCGCTTAAGGGTTCAGGTTCAGTGAGCAGCGAAGTGCTGGCAACAAGCCCAAATGAGTCACAACCGGTAGAGGGGAGTGAGTGATCCAGGCCAAGGGCTTCGCACTGGTTTTGGTGCTGTGGGTGTTGAGTCTACTGACCATCATGGCTGGCAGTTTTGCGCTTAGTATGCGGCGCGAAGCTGCTATTGTGACCGGTCTCAGTCATAATGCCCAGGCCACGGCTGTCGCTGAATCGGGGCTTGCTGTTGCAGAGCTGATGTTGCTGAATCCCGATCAGCAACAACGTTGGCGCACCGATGGCAGTATATATCAGATAGACTACACTGATGCCCAGGTCCGAATTCGGCTGGTGGCAGAAACCGGCAAGATAGATTTAAACGCCGCAGACCAGACCTTGTTAGAAGGGCTGATGACTTATGCGCCAGTGGAGACCGAAGAGCAAACCAAGCTGGTCAATGCGATTCTCGATTGGCGTGATGAGGATGATCTGGTGCACATAGACGGTGCCGAGAAAGACGAATATAAAAAGGCAGGCTTAAGTTACCAGCCTCGCAACAAGCCGTTTCAATCGGTAGAGGAATTACAATTGGTATTGGGCATGAATGAACAAGTCTTTAACTGGCTTGAAAATCGGGTCACGGTCTACTCGGCTCAGCCCAAGGTTGATTTGACTCAGGCGACTAAAGAGGTTTTACAGGTGTTGCCGGGAATGGATGGCGGATCGATAGATAGTTATATTGCCGCCAGGCGGGAAAGTGCGATAAATGGCCTGCCGGCACCTGTTTTTGGCGTGTCTGTCGCAAGTCAACCGGGAGCGGATACTGAAATTGATAGCACGCTGAATACAGCAGTCAATGACGGAACGATACAGGCAGGTATGATTACGGTAGTTAGCGACGCAGTGTTGGTTGATGGCTCGACGGCTAACATTAAGGCGCTGATAATAAAAGCTGAGGGCGCGAAATCATCGCCGTTTCAGATTCAAAAATGGCTGCACAACGCAGTCGGCGAAGGTTCATTATTTGCCGATGAAAAAGATGAGTTACTAGTGAGACAGTATGGCGAACCTGAATTCAACAATTGACCTGGATGTTAAAAAGTTCTTCCGCTGGTGGCAGCGCGAACTTAGCTTTCTGGTGCCTGAAAAAATAAAACTGAGGATTTTTGAGCAGCGGGGTTTTATTATCGTTCGTCCCGAAGGCAGTCAGTTAGCGCTGACCTATCTGTCAAGTGCCAGAGACGGAGTAGTAAATGCTCCGGAGTCCTTGGCCATGCTGGAGAGAAATGACTCAGGCATAGCCCAATATAAAGCCTTGCGCGCCAAAGATGAAAGATTGGTTAAAGCGAATTTAATACTCCGGCTAAGCGCTGAACAGGCCATACAAAAAGAACTGTCCTTGCCAGCCGCCGCAAAAGAAAATCTATCTCAACTTGTCGCCTATGAGCTTGATCGCTATACGCCGTTTAAGGCGGAACAGGTTTATTTTGCGGTTAAACCGCTGGAGGGTCAGCATGAACCCGGGCAAATCAGGGTCATGCTGGTGTTAACGCTCAGGGAAACGCTGGATACGCTGTATGAAGATATTCAGTCTTTTGGGATGTCGCCGTTATTCGTTGATTACGAAGCGAGCCCAAATGATCTTGAACATTATTATGACGGTTACAATTTATTGCCCGAAAACCTAAGGGAAGAAACCGCAAACACACCGCGTCTGATTTATACGGGACTGATTGCAGCGATTTTTTTATTGCTGGGCGCTGTGCTGGCGCTGCCGGTCTGGTTTGAGTATCAAACTGTCAATGTCTTGCAGGAAAAAATCGATGCGATAGAAAAAAATGCCAAGGCTGTTAAGAAGCAGCAGCAGGACATTGATGCGATGATTAACGAAACACGGCAGTTGATAGCGGAGAAAACTGCAGCGCCGGCGGTCATTGATATGCTTAATACCTTAAGTTCGTTGATCAAGGATGATACCTGGTTGGGTTATGCACAATACTCCGACGGGCATCTGCAAATACAGGGCGAATCGCCGGCCGCTTCGGCTTTGATTGGCGTTCTCGAGGAGTCGGAGCTGTTTGCCAACGCCAGGTTCGTCTCGCCGGTTACCCAGGATAAAGTCAGCGGGCAGGAACGGTTTCAGATTACCGTTGACGTGACGTCGGCCGTTACGCCTAAACAGGGAGGCGCAAGTGCCCAAACTCAGTAATAAGCAAATACAGCGATACCTGGCGGTAGGTCTGCTACTTACGGCAATGCTGCTAGTCGGTTTGGTGGTTATCATGCCGTTGGTTAACAAAGGCCTGGAACTGAATGAGGCCAAAAATAACCTTGTGTTCAGACTGCAGCAATATGAGCGGGTTCTGGCCAGAAAAGACGCAGTTACTGCCAGCATGATGGCGATCAAAGAACAGCATCAGGTTCGAGGGCTTTTGAATGCCCAGGATACCGGCGCATTAGCGTCTGCCGAGGTTCAGGAATTTATTAAAAAGGCTATCGTCGAGGCGGGTGGGCAACTGAGCAGCACTCAGGCACTGCCTGTCAGCAGCAAAAATGCCTTTAGCCGTATAACCGTTAGCGTCAGAATGACCGGTAATAGCGAAGTGCTGAGATCGGTTCTGTACAAGATTGAAACATCAACCCCGCTGATTATTATCAATCAACTCGATATTAGACCGATGCGCGGTATAAGAAGCCGGACTACTCGTCAGATCGAGCCGAGCAACGAATTAAATATTAACTTTCAGGCGGTCAGTTTCATGAGAAAGCAGCCGTAATGAATAAAAAACTCATCACATTACTCGTATCCGTTTGCATTATTCTGTGTTTGCTTATTGCCAGCGAATGGTTGTTCGCAAGTTACTCACAACATAGTCTGCTGACCTCGATCAGTTCGGAGAAACGGCAAGACTATAAAGCCGATGAATTGCCTACCATAGAGCTGACCAAGCAGACGGAAGACAGTTATGTAGATCTGGTTGCGAGGCCGTTATTTATTAAGGGCAGAAGAGCGGTAGAGGAGCCGAGTCCCGAGTCAGAGCAAGCAGCTGCCAAATCAGAGAACTTTGATTGGCAACTGACCGGCGTTTACGGCAGCAACAAAAAAGTATCGGCCCTTTTCAGTCGCGCTAAAACCAAGGTCGCGAAAGACAATACCCGAAAACTGAAGGTAGGTGATGATCTTGACGGCTGGCAACTGACTGAAATTAACAAAGACAAGGTTATGCTTAAACAGGGCAGTAACGACAAGGAGCTATTGCTGAGAAAACCAAAATTAAAAACATTGCCGAGGACAAACGGTGCAGAGCCGGCAGTCCCTATCCCTGCGGCAATTCCTGAGCCTGCAGCAAACACCAATGAAGATACTAATGAAGATACAACCGAGGGTAACCAATGACTAAGGTCAAAAAAACAACCACAGCTTGCTGTTGGGTAATCGCAGGTTTATCTCTAGCCAGTTGCGAGTTGCTCGGCCCCAAGCAGGCGGCCAAATTGCCGTTGAATCCGGTGAAGTCTGAGCAGGCTGACGTGGTCGATAAGCTTCAAAACAAGGCGCCTGTTACTCCGCCTAGGGCCAAGAGTGAATTATTTCCCGGTAACAGTCAGTTTGTGCCGGAGACAGCAATACAGCATAGAAAAACCAAAGGTTCAGGCGACGGCGCATACAGTCTTAATTTTGACGAAGCCGATCTGGGCGAAGTGGCCAAGGTTATCTTAAGCGATATACTCGGACAAAATTATGTGCTAAGCCCAAAAGTGGCGGGCAAGGTCACCTTGCAAACGTCTGACCCGTTAAGCAAGGATGAGCTGATTCCTACCCTTGAGATGCTGTTACGCATGAATAATGCGGTGTTGATTAAGGATGCCAGCATTTACCACATCGAACCGGCCAGCGAAGCGCTCTACAGTTCCAGTTTTGCAGCTCCTGGCGCCGCTGGCAGGACTGGCTACCAGGTCAGGGTTATCCCGATCAGAAATGTTGCAGTACAAGAGTTGGTCGAGGTGCTTAAGCCGCTGGTGCAGGAAAAGACCATATTGACGGTCGATGGTACGCGCAATATTCTGGTCGCTTCCGGAACCCCGGATGAACTGGGCAGAGTCATGGATATGGTCAGTACCTTTGATATCGATGTGTTGAAAGGCCGCTCGTTTGGCTTATTTCCGCTGGCTCATGCTGATCCGGAAACCATTATTAAAGAACTGGAAGAGGTCTTTAACAAAAAAGCCAAAGACGACGAGTCTGATTTTTTTCGTTTTATCCCTATCGAACGCATGAATGCAGTGATGGCGATTACTCAGCAATCTCGATATTTAAAGGATATTGAAAGCTGGGTGCTCAGACTGGATCAGGCCAATACTGCATCCGGCGGCGGCGTTAACGTCTATAAAGTCCAGCATACCAATGCCGAAGAGCTAGCCGACACCTTGAACGGCATTTTCACCGGTCAAGCTTCAGGCAGTTCATCAGCCAAGCTTGCGCCAGGTAAAAAAGCGGCAGAAGTGACCAATAAAACGACTGATCCTAATCAAATGTCCAGCGGCGGCTCAGCTACTTCAACGTCTTCCAGCAATAAGAAGTCCAGCAGCAAAGCGGGGGGCTCCTCGGCAACGGGCACCGCGACGGTCGCTGATATAGAAAATGTCAAAATAATTTCCGACAAAGCCAATAACTCCTTGGTCATAGTCGCCACACCTCGCGAGTATGACAAGATACTGCCTATCATCAAACAGCTTGACATCATGCCGTTGCAGGTCTTGATTGATGCGTCAGTAGTCTCGGTTAAGCTGACCGATAATTTACAGTACGGCATATCGTGGTATTTTTCACACGGAGATGATTCGATTGGGGGCAATAAATTAGGCGCAACCGCGCTAGGAACTGCGGCCGCAGCCGCAGCAGCGGCATCAACCGGAGGACTTAGTGCCGTATATACATCAGGTTCAGTAAAGGCACTGTTAAATGCACAAGCTGCGGTTGGAAATGTCAATGTGATTTCATCGCCGTCTTTAATGGTACTGAATAATCAGGAAGCGAAAATAAATGTCGGCCAACAAGTGCCCATATCAACCGGCTCATCATCGATTCCTCTCACTGGCTCGACGACAGGAGGCTCCTTTGCTCAATCCAATACAATTCAATATAAAGATACAGGCGTCACCTTGGAAGTTACGCCCAGGGTTAATGCAAACGGCATGGTGATTATGGAAATAAAGCAAATTGTTAGTAGCGTAGTGAGTTTGCCAACGACAGGTGCGACTGATACTGAAAAACAAACCCCTACCATAGATAAAAAAGAAATTGAAAGTTCCATTGCTGTTCAGGATGGGGAAACGATCGTATTAGGGGGGCTAATTGATGAACAAAACACCGAGAACAAAAATGGGATCCCTTGGATTTATCAACTACCGTTGTTAGGGCCATTATTTGGCAGTACAACTTATGATAAAACCAAAAACGAGCTGGTTGTCCTGATCACCCCGCGCGTAGTGAAAACCAAGCAGGAATCCAGGCTGATTTCAGACGAATTCAAACGCAAATTAACGGGGATATATGAGGAGAAGACCGTTGTTACAGGAGGTACAGCAATAAAATGACGAAGCTGGTCGGGGCTTGAAATCCCGACCAAAATAATTGAAGGTCTGACCAATATACAAGACGTGGGTGACAGGGTTGCAAACCCCGTCACCCATCGTTACCGCGTTATGTAAATACTTTCACAAACCAGGGCATCGCCTTTGCCGCGATAATAACGCTCAACATCCATTTCACAAGCATCAATTATACTCCCATAGGAGTATCAAGCTTATCGATGCGTGCCTCTAAGCTTAACTCAGAATCTTTAAGATTCAGCTTGATTACTAATTGAACTTCACCCGTGGCTAACAACACGGTTTTTTCGTGCTAAGCGTGGATGAATAGAGCTTAAAGCGTAGTAACGATATCACCCTTGCCGATTAACACAACATCCGCAGGACGCATCGCAAAAAGGCCGACTGTGACGACGCCGGTAATATTATTGATGATTTGTTCCAGCTTGATCGGGTCGATAATATCCATATTATGCACGTCTAGGATTACATTGTGGTTGTCGGTAATGACATTTTCCCGCCATACCGGTTGTCCGCCCAATTTAACTAACTCTCTGGCAACATAGCTTCTGGCCATCGGAATGACTTCAACCGGCAGCGGAAATTTGCCCAGTACATCGACGCATTTGCTTTCGTCGACAATGCAAATAAATTTCTTGCTGGCCGCAGCAATAATCTTTTCGCGGGTCAGCGCACCGCCGCCGCCTTTAACCAGATATTTGTGCGGATTAACTTCATCTGCTCCATCCACATAAACATCCAGAGTACCCACGGCATTTAAATCAAGCACCGGGATGCCGACTTTTTTTAACTGAGCAGTGCTTATTTCCGAACTGGAGACTGCGCCTTCAATATCGGCTCTGAAATCGGCTAAATAATCGATGAAATGTTTCACTGTAGAACCGGTTCCTACGCCGACTACGGAAACATCTTTAATATAGTGTAAAGCGGCTTGAGCGACTTTTTGCTTTAATTCATCTTGAGTCATGAGGCTATCCTGATTTAGTTAAGGTAAGTAAACGGTGTGTGATAATACCGCAGAAACAAAGATTACTCAGCTGATTTTTGAAAAGGGTTGCTGACGACAATAAAAAAGTTGATTTATTGTCGTCAGCAACCCTATCGAGGAAAATCAACATAGTCACGGCGAAAGTCCGAGCACTAAACGTAGGGCCAACAAGAAGTCGAGCGCGGATTCCGTTTTTTGGCGGCTGGTTTATAGCGAATAGCTTGTTGGTGTAATTGTCTTCGTCGTCAACGCCTACCATCGCTGACTCTGTAGGTCAACGATGAGGCTCATTTAAGTTATTACGATAAATTTTGGTCTATGAAGGGATTGCCCTTCATAAATTCACTCCCTTTATTAAGGCGCATTGCCAATAACAATAGCCCGTTTCGGAGCAGGCAAGCCTTCGCAAGTCAGTTGCGGACTTTCTGCAGCCAAGAAATCTTTCAGCGAATGAAACGTCATCCATTCCGTGGATCTCTGTTCTTCAATGCTGGTTATGGTGACGTCGACCAGACGAATATTTTTAAAGCCGCAACGTTTTAACCAGCTGATCAGGGTGTCGCAACTGGGCAGAAACCAGACATTGCGCATCCTCGCATAACGATCTTCCGGCAGCAAGACTTGACCTAAGCCTCCGTCGATAATCAGGGTTTCCAATACCAGTTCGCCGCCCGGCCGTAAACAATCCCGTAATTCCATCAGATGATCGATAGGCGAACGGCGATGATACAAAACGCCCATCGAAAATACAGTGTCAAAGGCCTTCATGCCGTAAGGCAGGTCTTCTATACCCAACGGCAAGACGTAAATGGGGGCTGCGCCATACAGTTTTCTGACCAGCTGAAACTGCAGTACATTGAGCAGCATCGGATCAATGCCGACCACTGTTTTTGCGCCTGCGCCCAGCATCCGCCAGCAGTGATAGCCATTGCCGCAGCCCACATCCAATACCAGTCGGTGATTCAGCGGTGCGATATGAGCTTTCAGCCGTTTCCATTTCCAGTCTGATCGCCATTCGGTGTCTATCTGGATACCAAACAAATCGTAGGGGCCTTTACGCCAGGGATGCAGCGCTTTTAGCTGGCTTTCAAGCTGGTTTTTTGTAAGCGTTGTTAAATCATCCGCTCCACCGATCTGTACGGTATCAGCATCCAATACACGTTGTGTTGTGGGCATTACCTGCACGTTATCAACCAGTGCCTGCCATTGCGCTAAATCGCCGTGCTTGGCTGGGTCAAAGGCTAGATGAAGTTGCTGCGGCAATAGCTTTGTCCAAACGTCAGCCTTGGCGTCGCTTAGCGCATCGTATAAGGGTTGATAGTCGATCATTTGAGGGCAATAAGTGAAGCGAAATTAAAATATTGAAACCAGACTTCGGCGCTGCTAAAACCGACCTGCTGCAGGCGGTTTTGATGCTGGGCTAAAGTTTCAGGGATAAGCACATTGTCCAGTGCGGTACGTTTCTGGCTGATTTCAAGGTCGCTGTAGCCCTGGGCTTTTTTAAAGACGTGATGCATTTGGGTTTGCAATTCCTGTTGCCGATCATCATCAAATTTGAGCTTTTCGGACAGTATCAATATGCCGCCAGGCAATAAGCCCTGATAGATTTTTTGTAAAAAATCGAACCGATCAGCTTGCGGAATAAACTGTAAGGTGAAATTCAAGACCACCACCGAGGCATTTTCAATTGCAAGTTCGCGTATGTCTGCACACAAAATTTCTACGGGAATCTTCGCCTGATCTTTTTGTAAGACTTCCTGAAAGCGCGCTACCATCGCAGGGGAATTGTCGACTGCAATAATGCGACAATTACTAGCTGTAATCTGGTGTCGCATCGATAAAGTAGCCGCGCCCAAAGAGCAGCCAAGATCATAGCAGACGCTATGCTCACCGGCAAAGCGCCCGGCCAACAGGCCTATCGCGGAAATAATCGCGCTATAGCCAGGGACAGATCGTTGAATCATGTCAGGGAAGACGCGGACTACGGTTTCATCAAAATTAAACGCGGACACTTCGCCGATCGGACTGGCATAAATGGAGTCTTTCTGGAAATTCATGACTTAAAAAAGCGGGAAGCGAGCAGGGGATCAGCAAGGACGACCGAAAGGCCGTCCTTGCAAGGTAGGCGTTGTGTAAAACTTCAGGAATGCGCAGCCGGTGTTGCCGCCAGCGCTTCGGCATTGCGTTTAACCAGTCCTTCAATGACGGCGTTTAATGAACCTTTGGATTCGACTTCATTAGTGAATGTGGAGCGGTAGTTAGTTACCAGACTCACACCTTCAATCATGATGTCATAGGCCTTCCATTCGCCCTGACTTAACAGCATACGATAATCTACGCCGATAGGTTGGATGCCAGGTTGCAGAATTTCTGTCTTTACAATGACTTTGGTCGCGTTATTTTCCATGTCCAGCGGCAGGAATCTTACTGACCAGTCATTAAACTCCACAAACGCGCGGGAATAGGTTCTTACCAGCAGCGTTTGAAATTCATGTTTAAAACGCTCGCGTTCATCTTCAGTTGCGGTTTTCCAAAGCTTCCCGAGGACTAATGCCGAAATTCTGTCAAAATCAGTATGTGGATAAATGACTTCGTTAACGAACTTGGTAATCTTGCCAAAATCCTTGGTAAACGACTTGTCCTGCATGCTTTCCTGCATTTTTGTCGAAGCCACATAGATTGCCTGCTGAGGAGGCAATAAATCAGCCGCGACACTTTTGGCGACAGGCATCAAGCCGAGTAATACAGCAAATAAACCCAATACTGTTACTTGTTTAGCGTTCATAAAACCCTCAAAAATTAAACTGACAAATGTATCTCTTCTGAATATCAGGGCGGCGTTCCCTGATACAATAAAACCTTTAAACTTAGATCCCTGTATTTGGCAGCGACTTAAGCAATTCAAACCCTATAGAGACTAGGATAAGATGACTTATAATAACATCAATTTTCCTCAAACACGCATGAGAAGAATGCGTTATAACGATTTTTCCCGGCGATTAATGCGCGAAAACCGCCTGTCTGTTGATGACCTTATTTACCCGATGTTTGTGACCGAAGGCTCGAACCAGCGGCAAGCTATTGTCTCAATGCCGGGAGTAGAAAGACTGTCCCTGGATTTGCTAGTCGATGAGGCGGAGCAGCTTTATAAGCTGGGCATTCCTGCAATCGCACTGTTTCCTGTGACCTCCGCCGATAAAAAATCGGAGCAAGCCGAAGAAGCCTACAATCCTGACGGGCTGATACAGCGCAGCGTAAGAGCGTTAAAAAAGAGCCTTCCCGATTTAGGGATTATTACCGATATCGCGCTCGATCCCTTTACAACTCACGGACAGGATGGACTGGTCAATCTCGATGGCTATGTCATGAACGATGAGACCATAGCTGTGTTGACGAAACAGGCGCTATCTCATGCCGAAGCCGGAGCCGATATCGTGGCGCCGTCGGACATGATGGATGGCCGCATCGGTGCGATAAGACAGGCGCTGGAAGCTGAAAACCATATCAATACGCTGATACTCGCGTATTCTGCCAAATATGCCTCCAGCTTTTACGGCCCGTTTCGGGATGCGGTGGGCTCTGCCGGAATGTTAGGCAAAGGCAATAAATACAGTTATCAAATGGACCCGGCTAATTCCGATGAAGCGCTGCGCGAAATACAGCTGGATTTGCAGGAAGGCGCGGACATGATCATGGTCAAGCCCGGCATGCCTTATCTGGACATCATCCGCCGGGTAAAAGACAATTTTGGCGTACCGACCTTTGCCTATCAGGTCAGCGGCGAATACGCGATGCTCAAAGCCGCCTCACTGAATGGCTGGCTGGATGAAAAACAGGTCGTAATGGAATCCCTGCTGGCCTTTAAACGCGCCGGTAGCGATGCGATTTTGACCTATTACGCCAAAGCTGTAGCGCAATGGTTGCAAGAATGAGGCATGTAACTTAAAAGTGGTCTATGAAAAACACGAAAAAAGCTGCTTGCCGTCGTTCTGCGATTAGCTTGATAGCTATGGGTTTGCAACATCGACCGGCTTTTGTTTTTCGTGGACAATACCGAAGAAAATCTTTTATCTAACAACCGAGCTGGAGCCTGTTTCATGACTGAAGACATCCTAAGCACCGAAAAAAGAAGATTCCAAATTGAAGAAGCCATTTTGGTTTTGCTGCTACTCCTGTCGCTAGTCGGTATCGGCATCACCGACTTTTCGCCCGCCGACGGTTATGGCTACTGGATTATTATGGTTTTGTTGTTTGGCCTGTTCGCAATGATTATCGGCTGGCAGCAATCAAAGCACCGTAGCGAGGATTTCAGGATAATTTTACGCGAACAATCTATGCATTGGGGGGCGTCTTTGCTGGTGGTTGGCGGAGCCTTTTTAATACTGCAGTCCGGACGCATAGCCGAAGCAGAGGCAGGACTGATCATTTTACTGATATTATCATTGTCCACCATACTGGACGGTCTGCGCGTAGGCTGGCGCTTTAGTCTGGTTGGGCTTTTCCTGGGCGTGGCCGCTGTTATTGGCGCCTACACCCCACATTTTCTGTGGGTAGAATTAGGCATTGCTATTCTGATCGTCGCAGCGACTATTTCTTGGGAATTATATCTGGAGAAAAACATACAATTATGAAATCACTAGATCGCTACGCCGTATTTGGCCATCCCATCAAGCACACAAAATCCCCTCGTATTCATCGGATTTTTGCCGAACAAACCGGACAAGATCTTGAATATACGGCACAAGAGGTGACTGTCGAACAATTTCAGGCAGCCGTTGCGAGGTTTTTTGCTGAAGGCGGCAAAGGTTTAAATTGCACCCTGCCGCTGAAAGAGCTAGCTTGGGCCTTTGCCGATCATAAAACCGAGCGCGCCCAATTGAGCAAGGCGGTCAACACGCTCGCACTCCAGGCGGACGGCTCAATACTGGGTGACAATACCGATGGCCATGGTCTGGTAACCGACTTGACCAGCAATCATTCGATAACTTTATCGGACACTCGAATACTAATTTTGGGCGCAGGTGGCGCTGCTCGGGGCATCATAGCTCCGATTCTTCAGCAAGCCCCGCAAGCACTACTGATCGCGAACCGAACAATTAATAAAGCCGTCACATTGGCCGCAGAGTTTCACGGCAAAGGATCTATCAGCGGTTGCGGTTTTGAGGCATTAGCAAACAGGCAGTTTGACCTGATTTTAAATGCGACTTCAGCCAGTTTGAGCGGCCAACTACCGCTACTGCCTTCCGGGTTACTGGCGGCAGGGGGCAACTGTTATGACCTCGCTTACGGCAACGAACCGACGGCTTTTGTACGCTGGGGATGGCAAAATCATGCGAAAAACAGCCTGGATGGCCTGGGTATGCTGGTAGAGCAAGCTGCAGAAGCTTTTTTTATCTGGCGCGGGGTCAGACCCAAAACTCAGGCGGTTATTGAGCTGTTGAATTCAGAGCGACAAGTTTAATCTTAATAAAACCGGTCGGGTTTTTTAATTCCGACCAAAACGGTTAAGGACTTCGGTAATATACAAAACGCGAGTAACGGGGTTGCAAGCCGCATCGAGCATCATTTTTCGCCGTCCGCCTTTAAATACTCATTTTTCAGCTGTATATACTGCAGCGAGGAATACTCCAAAAATTCATGTTCAGATGTACTTAAAGGTCTAACCCGCCTTGCGGGTACGCCCACATAAAGACAGCAACTGGTCAGCGTTTTCCCAGGAGGAACCAGTGCGCCGGCGCCCAACATCACATAATCTTCGAGAATGGCGCCATCCATAATAATCGCCCCCATCCCAATCAAGCAATAATCGCCGACCGTACAGGCATGAACCACGGCTCTATGGCCTATAGTCACGCCTTTGCCTATGCTTAAAGGCTGGCCTTGAGCTGTATACCTGCCGGCATGCGTGACATGTAATACAGAACCATCCTGCACATTGGTGCCTGCACCGATACGAATGCTTTCAACATCGCCTCTAACCACCGTCATAGGCCAAATAGAAACATCATTTCCCAGCGTAACATCACCAATCACCACGGCACTGTCATCTATAAACACCGACTGGCCAATGTCAGGTTGTTTGTCATTAAATTTTCTAACTGCCACTCTATCACCCTGCTTGCTGATTCACTTAAATAGTTTGTTTTGCCCAGCCTAACAGATCTGCAGACTCAAGCGCTCTTCACGAAAAGCGTAAACGGCTTTCATGATTTCAAGTATAATTCGATAACAACAGTTTTCCTATGATATCCATCCCTAAATATTCTTAAAAAACAAGCATGTCTTTCATAAAGAGTTTTTTTAAAGATAAGGACACCTCGCCGGCACCCAGTCTTGCCGGTGACGATGTTTCATTGGATACCTTGAAGGGGCTTTTTCCTATCAGAAATTATGAACATGAAAAACTCCTTGCCTTTGCATCCAACCTTAAATCTGAAGTGTTTCCCAAACAGACGGCCTTATTTCATTCCGGTGAAAATACAGTCTCAGCGTTGTATTTATTAAAAGGCACTGTTGCTTTATCTGATGGAAATGGCAAAACTTATGAGGTAGTCTCCGGCACCGGGGCGGCTAAATTTCCACTTTCCAGTGGCGCCATCCATACCACTACGGGGACAGCTAAAACCGAGGTGAGCGTTTTGCGCGTCTCGCAAAACATCATGTCCGGCAAACATGCTCCCGCATCGCCGCATTCAACGCTGCTGATCCCTGAGGAATTAACTGAAAATCGCTTGTTGCGCAGCTTTGCGCAACACTATCTGAATGAAGAACTTGAAATACCCTCCTTACCCAACATAGCGATTAAGTTGCAGCATGCCATGCAGCACGATATCGGCATTGCCGATGCAGTAAAAATCATTCAACTCGATCCGGTCATTTCAGCCAAGCTGATCGGCTTAGCCAACTGCCCGCTTTATGTCAGCGTAATTCCGGTAAAAAGCTGTTTTGAAGCGGTAAATCGTATTGGCTTGAATGCCGCTCGCAACCTGGTCATAGGCTTAAGCCTCAGTCATATTTTCAAAAGCAATTCACCGCTGATAAAAAAATACCTTGATAAAATTTGGAGACAAAGTCTTTATATTTCCACGCTCAGCTATGTGTTAGCGTCCGTCACCAAGCAGGCAAATCCAGCAGAGGCACTGCTTGCAGGACTTATCTGCGACATAGGTAGCGTACCTTTCTTAAGTTTTGCGGCCAACCTTCCGAAAGATTATTACAGCGAAGCCGATATCGAACAGGCTCTACCCTACATTAAAGGTCCGGTGGGATATAAGGTTCTGCTCGACTGGGGATTTTCAGAGGAGTTTCTTAACGTTCCGATTTATTCAGAAAACTGGTATCAAAACAGCAGCCCGGAACTTAATTTAACAGACATCGTGGTGCTTTCCCGCTTGCACAGCAAAATCGGTCAGCCTGACCTGCCAAATATCACCTCTATTCCCGCTGCCAGCAAATTAAAAGATTATTCGCTGTCCCCGGAACATTCATTAAATTTGTTGCACGAAGCCAAACAGCAGATTAATGAGGCCTTGAAAGTATTTGCCAGCTAAGGATCAAAAACAGTTCATCACACATTTACATATTATTCGTGTCAGCATCGCCATGGTAGGATGACGGCATCTGATTAGACTTTTAATCAGTAAAGCAGTGGCGATATATTTTTTCCGGTTAACTACATTGTCGGCTTTGCCGAAAACTTCAGCTGTGCAAAGACGGGATTATGATCGGACATCGGTTGACCGTTTTTCAGTGGGCGAGTATCAACCAGCCATTGCTCAGCCGCTACGTTGCAGGGACCTCCCGCAAGGATATGATCAATAAGTTTGTCCGGGTGCGATACACTATCACCTAGCGGCTTATTAGCCATATCATAAGTATTTTCCAGCAGCGGCGGTTGCTCTTTGCTTCCGGTAAAACGAAGGTAGCGTTCAGTCTTGGCAGTCGTATTAAAATCACCGCTTACGATCATCGGTACGCCCGCGACCAGAGCGGTAATACGCTGACGAAACAAGGATGCGCTGGGGTCTTTATTTTTGCTGGCATTATCGAAATGCGTGTTAACAAACATAAACGTGAAACCCGTCGATTTTTCGCGTAGCAGCACCCAATTGCTATAACGGATCATGGCCAGCGGACTGAAGCCCAAGGACATCGGCAACTCAGAGTCCGGTCCCAGCCAAAGTTGACCTGAATCCAGTTGATCAAAACGTGCTGTTTTGTACAATAATG